>JAGRAT010000125.1 GCA_020434495.1 Bdellovibrionales bacterium
TTCACCAGCAAAGCTCTATACCGAATGTGGAGGCCCTTCCAAATTCGCATTGGCAGATGGACAGTATGTTGGGGCTGCATCTGCACAATTCAGTGCCCTTGTCGGTGGACTAAATTGTGATGAGGCAGATAGCTGGTTAAAGGATCATCCTGAAGCTTGCAATAAGTTGAATCCGCGGGAATTTGACGAATTATTTGACGCGACTTGGGATCAAGCGGAATGGGATGCTATCGAGCAATGTGAAAGGGAAGCCACCAGCCACATAACTTGTGCTTCCTTTGAAATCGGATCGCGACAGGTCTGTGTGCATGGATGTGAAAAACAGATTATGCAAGGAGGATGCGACCTCGCAGACAACCGTCCGTTTTGCATACCCCTTGTAGGTCCGAAAGTAGTGCGAGTGAACCAAGAGCTCTGTGATATTCGATGTGAGTTGATTGTGAGTTGTGAGCTGAATATCGTGGCGCAACCGATGACGGTACGATGCGCCAAATGTTACCACGATGGATACGTCCCAATTGGGGAACTCCCGGACGAACTGAAGCAATCTACTCTTGACGGGATTAAGGATAGGATTGATTGGATCAATACACTTTTAGATCTTGTTCAAAGGATTTTCCCGTAACCAGTGTTGATTTATTTATATTACTTTTAGAGACGTTTCATGAAAACGAATTTCGATAATAGCCGTGTAAGTTTTGCTCTTGATACATTCAAATTGGTTTCGATCACCACTGTAATTGTGCTGATCCTTGGGCGAAGCGCCATGTGTGATTCCAGCCCACTAGTTTGGCCCATTCCTGTACCTTGCGATGATGTCGGTCAAGTTGATGAGGAGGGTAAATCTGAGACGCCATGGGTCAAGTCCACCACTGGGTTCTTGACGTATCGCGATTGCTGGAACAGCTATCCGAGATTTCCCGGGGATCCACTACCCGGCATTTGGTATCGGAGGGGCAATCGAGTTTTTGAAGATTCAGAGAGCGATGCTAAGCTTTGCCTTCAGCATATGGGACCCACGGCGAGAACTCTAGCATGTCAACAGGCCGATCCAACCCTCGCTACCTCCGCTTGTACTGAGGCGACTCGTTTGGCCAAAAAGGATTGCAGGAAGAGGCTACGAGAGGATAAGAATCCTAAGGACTCTTTTACTTGCTCGAGAGCACTTCTGCCGCCGGAGCATGAGTGCTCATTTCCAGATAGTAAGGGCTGTGAACAGGAGGAGCCCGCACGTTCTACTTCCTACCGGGCATTCACCACAGAAGCTGCAAACCTAGATGTCGAAATTCTCAAATTACCAAATGGAGATTTTCGGCTCGTCTGCAAGGCGAAATGTAAGGCTGGGGCCTTCTGTTCTGTCGCCGTAAGTTGCTCGGGATGCGAATCAGAACTTCCAAATTAGGAAACAAAGGGCACCGTAATGCATAAAGGGAATTACTATGTTTATCTCTAGGAGAAGCTTGGCATCCTCCGTGCTTGCAGCGGTTCTATCTGGAGGAAGTACTGAACTCCCCTCCCAGGAGGTGGCACCTCCAAGTACTGAGGGGAAGGAAGGCCTAGGAGAGAGTATATTTCTGCCGCCTCGAGAGTTCGGGATCTTACAGGATCAGCTTTGTGCACCCACTCCGATAGAATCCTCTTTTCGTCGAGGACTGAGAGAACAGTGTGGATTGTCTGAAAATGAGTATAGAGCCATCTCTGTTCTTTCCGAATGTATGGTAATACAACCTGTACGAGAAGCTATTCACGAACGGATTTCAGATTTGTTCACAGAAGAAAACGCTTCGGTGGAAATGGTCTCTTCCCATATCAGTAGACAAATTCCTCGTTTACGTAGAGAGCTTCACGAAACAGCCCGTGATGCTCTTGCAGCCATGGAGCCAATTAAGACTGAAGAGGTCACACAACAATATGGGATACCACAAAAGACAGTAAAGCAGGCCTCCGATTGGCTGTCGCGTTATAATGCAATAACCTATAAGAGCCTAGTGGAGGCTGCAGTCCAACTTGAGGTTGTAGATCAGCTTTCTAGGAGGGGATTCCTTCCAGAAGGAGAGAACTCGAAGATAATCATGTTGATCGATGTCGAAGAGAGCGCTGCGGAGTTTAACCTCCGAGTAGTTCGGGATCTCTCTCCAAGTTATGTTTCTTGGGCCAGACAGCATGACATATCTCGCGAGATGCAAAACGAGTGGATAAAAAGGTTACCGAGAACTGAGCAACTCTTTGTTGAATCACTTCAAGCTCAGCAGCCAGCGGAGGAAGCCTCTCATTATCCGCAGTCCCAGGCTCCACAAAAGCTGAGGGAAATAATGTGCGAGTATCAAGCTGCTACAGCCGTTGCCGAGCTCGCTCTCTATTCAGCCGCACTTATTGACCGAGCAAGGTCTTTTAAAGACTAGTTGAATTTGGGCCTGAGGTAGATTGAAGGGCGTCCGATTGAGAACTTGCTTAACAAATGGTTTCCACTAAACTGTACATAATTCAGGTTGGGGCCCATTCGCACTAAGGTGAAATGTGTCGGCTGACCTTGATCCCATAGAGTCCGTGCTCCTTCGATGTCTCACGAGAAATGCTCGGCTAACCCTTTCCGAGGTTGCCAAAAAGGCAGGAGTTACTCCCGGCACTATTCACTCAAGATTAGAACGATTAAAGGAAAGGGGGATCGTCCTCGGATCTCGCCTCTTAATTGATGAAACAAAGCTCGGGTATGAGTGTTCTGCTTTCATCGCGATAAGGATATCGGGGGACACGAGACCAGAGGCTCAGAGAGTATTACTCGCAGAACCGAACGTTGTCGAACTTCACTATACTCTCGGAAAATTTAACATGCTGGCCAGGGTATTTACGAAATCAATTCACGAGCTGCACGAGCTCCTCCTTCAGCTTCAGAGCATCGCTGGCCCTGAAAATGTTGAACCTCTGCTCATGATAGAAAACACGATCGACAGAGCGGTGGAGATCTCACCGCGCCCAACAAAGGATGGCAACTCGGAGGCCGCGTAGAAGTGCGCTTCCAACACCCTCTGCTGCAAGAGAAGAGATAGTAAGTTACGATACCCGCAATCGTATTCCCCGCAAATGGGCGGCATTCAAGGAGCGATTGGTAAAGTCTGAGGGGGGTAACAAGCGTTCCAGGTTTGTGATTCTCCGACCCAGGCGACTCCCCTCTCGTGACGCCACTTTCTCTAAATGTTCAAAACCAATCTGACGAACATTGCAGCTGATAAAGAGCTCCCCACCCTCGGCTAACAGCGAAACGCCAGACTGAATGAGATTCTCTAACTCGCTCAGCAGTCGAAACGGCTTGCCGTCGCTCCTTCCAAATGCCGGAGGATCAATCAGGACAATGTCATACGGTTCCTTTCCTCCCTCTATCCGACGATTCTCACGTGCCATAAAACTTCGGCTATCTTCAGCAATGAAACGCATTCCATCTCTGGGACTACTCGAAAAATTACGCTCATAGTTCTCCTTAGCCCAACGCAGAATAGACTTGCTGATATCAACCTGGACAACTTCTAGAGCATCTCCCGAGAAAGCGGCTATTCCAAGAGTGCCGGTAAAAGCAAAGGTATTAAGAACCCGCTTCCCGGACGAGATCCGTGCAAGTTCGCATCTCAGATCCCTCGCATCAAGAAACAAGCCACCATTGACCTGCTGTGAAGGGCGGACGAGAAACTCGAGCGCTCCTTCTTTGACCCAAAGCTCCTCTATGGGATCTCCAAACAAGAGAACTGCTGAGTGAAGGGCACTGTTCTTCGGGTCGGTCTCGTGGATGCGAAGATATCCCGAAGATACGCCGAAAAGCTCAGGAAGGTGAGGGGAAAGACCTCTCAACTGTTCTTGTAGAGCTCGTCGGTCTTCCCTCAGGTGGACGATTATGACCTCACCAAACCTATCGATCCAAAGACCAGCTATTCCGTCACCTTCTCCGTCAAACAATCGTAAAGATGTTTGCGAAAGAGTTGTAGATGCTTCTCTCTTTTCTCTCGCCTGCTGAAGCCGGTCTTGTAAAGAATCACTTGTGATAGTCATAAAACTCCGTCACCAGGATAGTTGCCCCTATCTCTAATGCAAGACTCTATGACTGTCTTCTGAAGAAATTACGGTTAGACTGCTTTTTTGCTATCTATCTCGGTTTGGGCTACGAGCTCTGCGATCCTTGCAGTCCGCTGAAAGACACTCTTCATCGCATCCTCATTGAGATTGGCGAGGATTTCGCGTTCTTGCGCGGCAGGGATGTTGAGGTCGAGCACTCGCTGATCGAGATCAGGAGCTTCTCCGTCAAATTTCATCATTTTAAACGCGACTTTTGCCTCAGCTCGATCTCCTGCATCCAATTCAGCAAGGTACTTCTGTAATGCGTCTACGGCTTCTGCCTTTGCCTCTTCGGTTTCAGCCTCCTCAATCGCTTCTAGCCTCTCATCGATCTCTTCGGCTCGGTGCATCGCCTCTTCTCCCACTGCACGAGCTATCAGAATTTTGTCAACTTCTTCTTCAGTATCAAGAACTCTTTTTAACTCTTCTGAGATAGCAAGCATCTGCTCATCACTCATTTTGTCGATGATCGATTTGGCGAGGTCCGTATTCTCATCCCTCTCCAAGGCTTCGAGAGCCATTTTGGTTAACTCACCTTGGATATCTCTATCCTCAAACATTGAGCGGCATTCTCCCAACACCTGAGCCATCTCTTCTCTTGTGAGCTTGTCGAGTATCGCCATAAGTTCATTTTGATTTGCACTCGGATCCTTCATCGCAGCGACGAGATCAATCGCAACTTCCTGTGCTTTAAAGGGCTCAGGAGGCATTCCCAATCCTGGATCTTCTTTGCCTTCTGCCACCTGGTCCAAGCATCCAAGAATCTCCTCATGCCTCGCTACCTCAATTCCCTTGTTCTCAGGGTCCAACTGTCTTTGTGCCTCAATGCGTTTGGCATAAGCTTCCCAAACTTTTTGCGCAGCTTCGTCTAATCGCCCGAGCTCTTGCTGCTCTTCAATGTACTTTTTAAGATCATCATATTCATCACCAGCGGCCTGACCGTCCTTATCTTGAGTTCCTTCACGGATGAGAGTCACCATGTCCCGACCAGTGATAGCTCGCTTTTCAAGCACTACTGAGCCATCGGGCTGCACCACGGATTGACCTTCTGTTCGAAGCTTGATCTCAAGCGCTTCAATCGCCAGCTCAACAGATCTATCCTTTGCCACAACCTCCGCGCGAACTTCAGCTTCAAGCTCCTGCAGGATATCCGACTCCGGAGCTGGGGCGGCCTCCGCCTCACGCTGAAAGTCCGGAGGAACGGGCGGGCCATAGACCGGCGCGGAGCCTGCTTCAGGAGCAGCAGCGTTCTCAATATTGAAATTTGGCGGAAGCTCGGGGCCGTAAACCGGAGGACTTTCACCTGGGGCTGGGGACATTGAAGTATTTAGAGGATCAGTTCTTTCACGATTCCCCTCTAGGATATTGTCTACTGATTCAGGACTATAGTTAGGGGAGCCGGCCTCTTCGGGGGGCGTAACGAAAGTATCAAGTGGTCCTTGGCCGTTTCCAAGTGTCATGCGTACAAACCTTCAACAATCTCTTTGTAAAAAACATTTCCAACGGACACCGATCCAATAGTGTTATTCGTCCTCTTCGGTGAGATGTGACCTAAAAAATATTCGTAGAGACAGGGAGGGCTCTAATTATGATAGGAGATGAACCCTGGGTTATTGATGCCAAATTGCTCGCGGAAAAAAGAGTTCGGTTCAAATCCCTGCCGCGAAACCTTGAAGGTATCAAGTCTTGTGATATCAACCTCCAAAGCCTCAAATTCTCCGCCATACAGGGGAGAGATAAGAAACACTCTCGGAGCCACTCCTTTACCGAACACGCCTTCAAGTTTGACGGCATGAAAACCTGTTTCAAATGTTGGCGGCGCTCCGAAGGAAAGACTATCCCAAGAAAATACCACCAGGTCCTCCCCGCCAGAAGAACGATAGACTCGAGCCCGACACTCGGATGGAACTAATTCAGAGAGAGTTGCGGACTTTTGCCCTTTAAAGCAGTAGCGAAGATCCCGAACAAGGTGACCTGGAGCATCTGCAGGAGACTGGAAACGGTCAGATTCAAAGGTCTCAAACCCCAAGACCGGATAGTGAACGGCGTCACGTCTCTCAATTTCAGCTTCAATAACCTTCAATGCCGCCTGAGTACAATCTCGAAGATCGAGCTCATCCCCTTGTACTACGCCACGAGCATAAGCAAAGCGCTCAATAGTATGCAGCTCAGAAAGCGCAAGAGCGCCATAAGTGCCGAGCGTGCTCACTGCCAATTTTTTCATTAAGAGATCCACGCGGCCATCGCTTTCCCGATCCTCGATAACCGCGGAGAGCACCTGTGCAGTTGCCTTGGACGGGACAGATCCGAGAGCTCGCAATAACATCGGATGACCAAGCAGGTCTCGGTTTCCGGTAGCAAGAATCTTATCCCCAATAACATTTGTTATAGTCTGAAACGATTGAGCGCTGAGTGGTTTCTCTCCACTCTCCTCTCGACGCTCAGAATCCTGCATCTCTCCAAGGCGAGAGATAAGGAGAGCCAAGGCCCTTGGCTCATTTACAGTGGAGATGGCTTTTGAAAAAAACTCCTCGAGACGCGCTTCAGGAACATCGCGACCTCTAAGCCGGTCCATCCAAGTCGCTAACGTATCTGTGAATAAACCTTGGTCGGCGGGAGGCATCTCCAAAAGACGCTCTATCCTTCTCAAATTCGCTTCAAAATTTGGTCTTCCAATATCCATTGGCTAAAAAGAAAGAGGCTTACTTACCGCGGGGTTCGCTCTAAGCGACACTTGTCCAATATCTCCCATTAGCTTCTTGCACAGCAATCTGCAAATCAAGAGCCTCGCTTAAGTGCTTGGAAGTTAACACTTCGGACTTTTCCCCACTCGCTACGATCTCCCCCTTCTTCAACAGCAGGGCATGGGTCATAAAGGGCAGAATCTCTTCAACATGATGGGTTACAAAGAGGAGAGTGGGACTATCTTGTTGCGTAGCAAGCCCCTGTAACGAGCCGAGAAACTCCTCCCGAGATTTAAAATCTAGCCCCGTACACGGCTCATCAAGGACGAGAAGCTTTGGTTCACCAAGAAGTGCCCTTCCAATCAGGACCCGCTTCTGTTCTCCAAAAGAAAGCGTATGAAACTGACGCGACTCCAGCCCCGCAATTTCGAGCACCTCGAAGAGAGCTTTGGCCCGCTCTCGCTGCCGTTCCGTAGGAGCTTCAGTGCGTAAACCTACGCTAGCAAATGGTCCCGAGAGAACCACTTCTTCAGCCGAATAGCCCCGTTGAAACTCATACTGAATATCGAGGCTTACCCACCCGATCTCTTTGCGAAGTTCTCGAAGGTCGAAGGACCCGAATTTTTTTCCAAGGACCTCCACTGTCCCAGTTGTCGGCCAAAGATAGCCACTTACGATTCGCAGGGTAAGAGTCTTCCCACTTCCATTTCTCCCGAGAACGGCCCAATGTTCACCATTCTTTACCTCCCAGGAGACATTGCGGAGAAGCCCCTTCCCCTGCCGAACGACTGATACATCGTGAAGAGAAACCTGACTCAGAGCTACTACTCCTTCTCTTCGCCGGTCTCTACTTCTTCAAGACCAGCAAGCTTTCGGATCTCTCTGCCAACCTGTTCGATTGGCCACTCGTAGCAGTCTGCAAGCATTCTGTCGAGATTCGCATTGTTATTCTGACGACACTCAGTTTCTATCCACTCTTTTACGAACTCTCTATTTTGAATTCGTTCGAGCTGCTTTTTCATCGCCTCTTTTGTCTGCTCAGTTACAATATTTGGCCCCTGAACAAATTGTCCCCATCGGGCGGTGTTCGAGATCTTCTTTGACATCCCATGGACACCACCTTTGTAAACAAGGTCAACGATGAGCTTCATCTCGTGCATACACTCAAAGTAGGCTATTTCTGGGGGGTATCCAGCTTCCGTAAGCACCTCAAAGCCAGTTTTCATGAGATATACAGCTCCACCACAGATTACATTCTGCTCACCAAAAAGATCTGTTTCGGTTTCATCTTTGAATGTGGTTTCGAAGCAGCCAACTTTCGTATTTCCGTTCGCCTTCGCGAGGGCCAGCGCGATCTTCAGAGCATCCCCAGTAGCATCTGTGTGAACAGCGACAAGTCCAGGAACACCGAACCCATTTACATATTCACGTCGAACAGTAGGACCAGGTGCTTTCGGTGCAAGCATTATAACGTTCACGCCCTCGGGCGCCCGGATAATTTCGAAGTGGAAATTTAGTCCATGGCTACAGCTCAACGTTTTTCCCGGAATCAATTGTTCCTGAATGGCGTTGAACACCGGCTCATGGTGCTCATCGGGAAGGAGGAAGTGCACAATATCCGCCTTGGCTGCCGCCTCAGCAAAGTCATACACTTCAAAGCCGTCCTCGCGAGCTCTTTCTGCAGACTTCCCGTCGGGACGAAGCCCAATAATGACCTTTACTCCACTGTCTCGAAAATTATTCGATTGGGCATGCCCTTGGCTTCCATAGCCAAATACCGCGACCGTCTTTCCTTCAAGGATGCTCTGATCCGCATCCGAGTCATAGTACAGCTTTACCATTATATTTCTCCTCTATTTATATAACTTCTGTTCATCGTTCGAATGTTCCTGCTTAAGCAGCTTTTCTACTACTCGCGCTCTCCTGATGGAACCCGTTGTACGCTTCCTCAAAGGCCTCAATCGATGCCTGGATAATATCAGGAGACGTTCCAGTTCCGAGAGAAGACTCTCCCTGTCGCTTTAACGCCAACTCAACATACACTACAGCATCTGTTCCTTGATCTCGAATATCCACCTTGTAATTTGATAGTGAGAAATCGATCTGTTCACTGCACGCTTTACGCAGAGCACTAATCACAGCATCAACTGGACCGACCCCCTCGCCAGAAGC
>JAGRAT010000126.1 GCA_020434495.1 Bdellovibrionales bacterium
CAAGGTGAAGAAACCATCCATCCGCAGCATCGGGATAAACAGGACGAGCACCTTCTTTCATCTCAACGGGGATTGAATCGACTCGTACAATACCAGCGCCATGTTCCTGCCTTAGGGACCAGATGCAGCACTCTGCTATCAAAGGTTCCAAAACTCTTTCCTCAATGAGGTCTGTAGCACACTTCCCGCCAAATCCAAGGACACATCGCCCTAAAAGCTCTCCTGAGACACCAGCTGGTATAACTAATGACGATACTAGACTCATAGAGGACCTCGCAGCCGCTTCAAACAAGACGACATGTCTTCAGGTATTTCACTTTGAAAACTTACCTCACTGTGGTCGATTGGATGATAAAAATGAATCTCCCGAGCGTGAAGAGCCTGACGCCCAAGGATCTCGATGGAATCCTTCGCATCTTGCGAAAGAGTGACGTAATTACCATAAAGCACATCACCCAATACCCCACTTCCAACCGATTCAAGATGCACACGAATCTGATGAGTACGGCCTGAGTGAATGACGAGCTTTAACAAGAAAGCGTTTGTCATCCTTTCCAATACCTCCCACTCAGTAACGGCGCTTCGGCCATCGTCTCGGATACACATCTTCAGCCGATTGTGGGGATCTCTTCCGATCGGCTGTTCGATAACCCCGCTGTCTCCTGCATCAAATGGTGTTCCCCCGCGCGGCTTCCGAAGGGCAAGGGCGCAGTACTCCTTGTACGTTTTTCGCTCCTGGAACTGGAGCGACAGCTCCCGAAGAGCAGTTGGGGTTTTCGCAATTATCATAACCCCTGATGTATCTTTATCCAGCCGATGAACGATTCCTGGACGCGGGCTCCCTGGGAACTTGGCTGGATCAATGACGCCACAACAGACAAGCGCGTTCATCAACGTTTTGGAGCCAGTTCCGGCCCCAGGATGGGTAGTCAATCCGGATGGTTTATCGATTACGGCAAAATGCTCTTCTTCGTGAAGAACGGTGACAGGAAATTCATATGGTTCAAGTTGGATTTCATCACCAGAACGATACTGCAATATTGCGATCTCATCTCCGGCTTCAACCACCATTCCTCCCTTTGGCGCAGGTATACCGTTCAGGAGGATCGCCCCATCATCGATTCGTTTTTTTACCTGAGAACGGGAGAGCATTCGGGTAGAGTCCTCGGCAGATTGCGAGAGCAACTCCGTAAGGACACTATCCAGTCGACCTTGAGTTCCGTCTGGAACGATAAACTCTTCTTCCCTCACTTCAGCAACTCTCGCGCTTGAACAATATCCGCTTTTATCTGATGAACGAGCTCCTCCACACCAGAAAACTTCTTTTCGGGTCTCAAAAACCTCTTCAGCTCGAGTCGCATGTACCGCCCGTACAGGTCCCAATCATTCCCATCGAGGAGATGCGCCTCGACTCGAAGTCCTTCCCCTCCGAAGGTCGGCCGCTCTCCAACATTTACAACCGCTGGTATCCGCTGTACTTCTGGTGGCAATACAGCCATGGCAGCATAAACCCCCTTCTTCAGTGGCGGCGGATCTGCTTGGTGCACATTTGCAGTAGGCACTCCGATGGTCCTTCCCCGTCCATCACCATGCCGAACATACCCTTCAATAACAAAGTCGCGGCCAAGCAACTCCGCAGCCGTCTCGACCTCCCCGTCCAACAAGAGATCTCGAATCTGCCGTGAACCAATCTTTTTCCCATCCCGACCGGCCAAGAGGCTAGCGACCTCAAAGCCCCAACCCATTCGCTCGCTGAGAGCAGATAGGACCTCTGGAGTTCCTGCTCGATCTTTTCCGATATGCGCATCCGGCCCAATCACCAAGAAAGAGCATCGGAGCTTCTCAGAGAGTATTTCGGTCAAAAACCTCTCTGGAGGCCATTCAGCAAGTTCGCGAGTAAAACGGATCAGGTAGAAGAGATCAATCCTCTCCTCTCCAAGTATTCTTAAGGATTCTCGTAAGGGAGAAATCGTCTTCGGGGCAATTTCGGGACGAAGAACCTGCAAGGGATGTGGATAGAAGCTCAAAACAGCAGAAGAGAGATTCCGCTCGCGCGCCACCTCTCTCACTCGACCAAGTAGCTTCAGATGCCCACGATGCAGACCATCAAAGTTCCCAATAGTACATACCGTACCGCTCGCGGCCGGATTTTGTGAGCCATTCAAAACTGGAACGACCGAAGGAAATCGAAGCAGGGAGGTGCTCATATGAGACCACCCTTATCTTAGACGCTTCAATTTCTCCTTTGCATCGGTAGCCTCGGGAGTATTCGGAAACTGTGCGATAAGCTTTTGTAGGGTGAGCTTCGCGGTATTCAGATCCTTCAACCGTACAAAAACTGAAGACTGGCGAAGGAGTGCTAACGGAATGCGTGGATGAGTTGGAAAGGTCTGCGCAAGCGAATGATACGCCCTTAACGCATCGGCGTTGTTCCCTACTCCCTCTTCGGCGATTCCAGCCCAAAAACGAGCACGCGCGCGGAGATCATCTGGAGCGAGCGAATCGGCAAGGCTTCGTAAACCCGGAAGCGCATCCCGATAGTTTCCAGTGCGCATTCTTGTCAATTCATTGGCAAACAGCCTCGCTGCCTCAGGAGGAAAGGCTTCAACAGCAGCTTCATCCTCTTCGAGGGCAAGGAGCGGTACGAGCGCCGGTGGTGGGATTCTCCGCTGAAGCCGAGAGAGATCCTGCTTGAGGCTATCTACGTCTCCACCAATCTGATAATTTTGTGAATACTGAAGCTCTTCAACTTTCCCAGTAACACTACGTGCTTGATTCTCCAAGGAGTCGAGACGAGCAATAAGCTCAGCTTGAACTTTCCGGGAATCCTCAAGCCCACGCTCAATGCGGTCTATTTTCTGCTGCATCTGTTTTTGCGCAGAGCATCCGGTAAAGCACAGAGAAACAGCGAGACATAAAATACCAAGAACGACACGACTTTCTCTCTCCCTCATTCGGATGCCTCCACTATCAACTCACTCAAAGCCAAAAAAACAAAGGGAGCTCTTACGAACTCCCTTCAACAGAATCAACAGCATGCAAAATTACACTTAGTAAATTTGCAGCAGCAAATCGTCAGTTCGCAACTGACAGATTACTGATTTATTCTGAAATGTGCACGTCGATTTACCGCCCATGCCTCCTCGTTACTTCGAGGGTCAAGTGGCTGATCTTCTCCGTAGCTCACGGTGCTCATTCGACTATCTTCGATCCCTAAACCTCGGAGGTAATCAAAAGCAGACTGAGCTCTACGCTGACCAAGGGCGAGGTTGTACTCGCGGGTACCCCGCTCGTCACAGTGCCCTTCAATAGTAACACTCGCTGACGAATTCTCTTTAAGCCAAGAAGCGTTAGTCTGAAGAGTTGCCTTGGACTCCGCCGAAAGATCCGACTTATCAAAAGCAAAGTAGACATCCTTCAGAATATCACCAGCCATAGCAACCGGAACGTTATCCACAGCCTTAGGCTTTGTCTTACAAGTACAAGCCTGGATGAATAACACGCTAAGTACTAGCATCGTTAAACGAACAGCTTTCATTCGATTCTCTCCAAAAAAATAATTCCGAAAATCTAATCGACCAACTTCTACACAAACACCCGAACAGCAGAACGCGCAAAACGAGCGCGCATCTCGTAATCGAGTATCAGACATCGGCGAACATCAGACGTCGGGAGAAACTACCCAACACGCTATAGACCATACCCCACCCCGAAGTTCAAGAGGCTAAATCACCAAATTTACTAAAAAAAGCCTGTTATCCAACAGGAACCGGCCCCCAGGTAGGATCGGCATCATCGGTTCGAGACTCTGTTATCAGTCGGAAGCCAGAACCATCGGCCCTCATTACCCCGATGTTGTACGCCCCGGTTTTTCCGTAGGTGGTGGCGAAGACAAGCTCTTCTCCATTGGGAGACCATTCGGGGTCCTCATTGTTTCCTGAACTTGTAAGCTGAAGCGGATCCGTGCCGTCCGGCCGAGCGGTGAAGATATTAAACCCTCCGTCAGAGCGACAAACAAACACTATTCTATCACCTTTCGGGGACCAGTCAGGCGAGGTGCAATAATTCGAATTAGCAAAACTCACCCGACGCGCTCGAAGGGAGGCAGTGTCCATGACGTAAATTTGCGGACCACCGGCACGGTTGGAAGTGAAGACAATCTCATTCCCAGCTGGAGACCACTTTGGAGAAACATCGATGACTCCAGGCTGCGACGTCAACTTCTTGACCGGTGTTCCATCAAGCCTCATAAGCACCAGGTTGGACTCCTTGCCAAGAGACACGGCAGTTACCAAGCTGTTTCCATCTGGCGCGAAGCTCCCGCCGATCTCGAGCTCCTTACCAGAGGTAATTGCCCTCGATTGCCGTCGACCAAAATCATAGATGAAGAGCTCAGGCACTCTAAGCTGATAAGAGGTGTACAACAGACGGTCCCCACTGGGATGAAAGGCAGGGGCGATCGTTAAACCACGCTCATCGGTGAGCTGACGAACCTCACTACCATCTACATCCATAGCAAAGAGTTCTTTAAATCTTCCAACGCGGGAAGTAAAAACAATCTTACTTCCGAATACCCCCGGGGTACCGGTGAAGATTCGAAGGATCTCATTTGAGAACTTGTCCGCCATGAGCCGAAGCTGCCCAGAGCCTCCAGTGTACTCCTTCCCAAAAGTAAGCTTCTGCTTCGGAACATCGAAGAGGTAGAGCTGCAAGCGAATGTTGTCATCATCCTCGGAAATGACCCCCTTCACGAGAAAATCAGCTCCAATCACAGACCAATCGGAGTACGCAAATGCAGACGGGGTGGAACTACACTTCCCTGGAGTTTCGATGTAGGCGTTTGGATTAATAACTTCGAAATAGCGCGAGGACACAAGATTCCTTGATATCCTTTCGGGCACCAACTTGTTTCCATCTGTGACCCCATCCTGAAGACAGAGTTGGGGCAAAGCTATCGGATAGCGATCCTGAGAACCACGAACAAATACATCTGTTTGAGCAAATAAAAGAGAAGGAAAAAAAACGAAGAGTGCGACCAGTCTAAACATAGCAATTACAACTTCCTGACAAAGATGATTGGGAAAGCCTACGTCGGAGGCACTCCTTCGACAAGGGTGAGGAATTTTCAAGGCAAGACAACTCAACCACTTGTAATCACATAGTTTTTCCCAAGAAAGGAATGTGTCACTGAGTTAAAATAGTAGCAAATCCTCATGCAAACTCGCTCATAACATATTGGATTAGCTGCGGATAAGGTTTTTGGTTACGGGGGCCAAAGCAGCGCGGAACAGCGATGGCCGATAAAGTAGTAAGAAATAGAGGAGATAAACTCGCCCTTGCGTTCAGGGACGAGCTTAACCTCAGTGTCGGCAACCAACCGCAGGGACACCCATCTTCGACCGAAGAGAACATTCCTCTTGAACATGCCGTCCTCACACTGGAACAAGCGAAGTTCAATACCGAGAAAGACCGTGCAGTGTTCTACGCATCAGGTGGCCACTGGCTGCAGGGCAACGGTAGCCCACAGTCAAAAAGCGCAAATCAAAGTCTCGCAGAAGGATTCACAGAATTCCAAAACTTAAAACTTCAATTTGAAGCAGAGCTTCAAGGAGGAAATTTTGATCGTTCTTCCGGATTTGTGCTCATGGATCACACTGAAGAGGGACGAGCACTGCATCGACTCACCGATAGTGGAGTTTCGAATATCCAATTGAGCTTTCGCGGGGAAACCTTTTCAACTGCGTCATACGCCGAAATTGAAAAGCTTATAGTTGCGCTTGCCGGTGCGTACTCCCAAGGCGCTCGTGGTGTAATCACTCTCGCCGGAGATGATGCCTATCCAAACACCTTCTTCCGCCGGGTAGAGCATGGAATTCTCATGGAGAACCGCAATGTCCATAGCGTCCAACTCATTCGAGCCGAGAACATTGGCGCAGATTTTATAGCTCCGAGAGAGTTTCGGCCCCAATCCGAGGGCGGACGTCTAGTCACCATGGACAAACATGCCTGGAACAACTGGCAAAGAAATCATTGGATTGCCTCCTCCTTTCACCGAGTTCACCGCTATCTCCTTTCTTCAGAAATGGCGCCACCGGAAGAAGGAAAGATCTTTAACGAGGCGGACTTAGGATTTGAATACGCTCGAGCTCATTTCATCGGAGAGATCTATCATATCGCTCGTGAGATCAGACGCCTCCAGGCCGAGCCGCATTCAGTCGAAAATCAGTTGGCGCGGCTGCAAGAGGGAAAACGAGCCGTATCCTGTGCAAAGCTCATCCTCACCTATCCAGAGCTCATGCAACCGCTTGAAAAGCCTTGGGCAGCAGATGTGCTCAGCTCATTAATTGCTCCAGACGCAGATATTCCTGCTGCGGAGGTTAACCAGATTCTCGGGGATTACAATCACAAACGAGGTGAATCGGTCCGATTTGCAAACAAACAGATTCAACACCTCCAGAACTGGTTGTCGGGAAATCATGAGCTGCAAGAGCTACAGGACTTAGATTGAGAGAATGTGAAAATAGAGAGGCCTCTGTAATTGGAAAATGAGAGATAGAGTTGAAAGGAAATTGAGCACCCAGGGAGTAGGACTCGACGAGTTAAAGTCAGTTGGAACTCGTCCCTACAGCCCAAGTCATGAAGAGACAGTACTTCCAGTAGAGGTGGAAAAGCTCGTTCATGCCCTGCGACAGAGAGATAGCCGCTCAATTGGTGCCATGTACGAACTCTTTCCGGAGCTCCTGATCCTCGCTGGGGGACAACGCGGAGCTGAAGCTGTGCCCGCTCCAATTGAGGGAAAACAAGAAGTTCCTGGAATCTCTAAATCCATATTCGGAAAGTCTCATCCAGAGTTCGATCGCGCCGCGGTCGGCATCCTCTCTCTTGTGGATATTCTGGAAGGGAGCGAAGCCGGATGGCGAAGGTTGACCGCAGACACCACGAGACTGTCATGGGAAACCTATCAAGAACTCTCCCAACAAGCACAAAAGTGGTTACCAACCCCTGAGCATATTCATCGCGCTATAACTTGTATAATCGTGAGCAATGCGACAAAAGCAGATATATCGACCTGGTCGGTACTCGAGCATATCGTTTCTCCAGGGGTTGCCAAGAAAACTCACACGGCCATCGAATCTATCGCCAGCAATTGGATGGAAAAGGAAGTCGATGTCCAGATAGCCCTCGGTGAAGCACTCCATAAAACCGAGAAGATCTCTCCGAGCTTTGCCGGGCTTGACAAGAAAACAAAGAATGACTTTATCTCCGCTCTTCGAACTGGGTTCTCAATCCCTCAAATGATGCAGCTTGAGTCCCCCGCTGGAAGCCTTAATCAGGCGCTTTCTCTCTCCTCCTCCGCAAAAGACCTAATGTGCGCCCACTTCCTCGCTGATCTTGCTGGAGCGATTGGGCATTTGGACAGTGATGGCTCAAGAACTCTGACTGAAAGTACTGCGCAAAACTTTCTGCAAGTAGCTGCCTGTCTCAGGGGCGATAATGCCAAGGAGCTTTACGATAACTACGTTGGGTTTATCGCGGCAAAGATTGGAATCAACTGTGAAACCTCCGAAGGTTACGCCATCACCCGGATAGCCGCGATGCTTCGACTGGATTCCCCTTTGGAGGGGAGAGAGCTTGAGGAAGCATTCAACGCTATTGGAATAAGAGAGAGAGAAGTACTCGCACTGGAACTTGGGAAAAGCGGAATCGGTGAGGAAACGGCGATCCTCGCCTATTTTAGCCCAGCACTCTTCAACAATCTCAGGAGAACTTTCGGATCAGATCGATTAAATTTCCAACGTGCTTGCAGCGAAGGAATGGAGCTCCTTGCCGAGTGCTTCACTATTGGAAGAACCGCTGTCACAGAGGAGTATCCATTGACGAACTCGCTCTCATCCAGTGTCTTTCGGCTCGACATTGGAGAAGTGGCAAGGGCAACTCATGAGCCAGGACGTCTCCGAGAAAAAGCCCTTAAGCACTCGGTCGTTCAAGAAGGACGCGTCGGGAAAGTTCTTGTTCGAGATACAGAAGAAATTCTCGCGGGCCCTTCCCCTCTCCATTTCAACGCTCATAGACCGAATGCTGCTCTACACAGCCTCGTAGACGCAGTTGTTCGTGAGACCAGCGATCGTTTATCGCAAAAAACTGTGCATATGATCATAGAAGAAGATGGCGCAGAGGATAGTCTCAATAGAGGAGAATTCCTCGCAGCATTAAGAATCAAATCAAGACACCTAAAACATCAGATCAATGCTCTCTCGGTCTTCCTTCCGAAATCCCTTGGTGCTGAGTTACCAGCCCAACTTACCCCACCCGAGGAAGTGTTAGAGTTGATGGATCCAGAGCTTAATCTCCCCTCCAAGGACTTGGCTCCCATCCCTAAGCCTTTGAAGACGGCACTGATGGCTCTAAGAATCTATCTGCAAGAGTGTGATTTTGCTGTCGCGGATAACGCCCCCCGAGCTTACCACAGGATTCATGAACTCGTTAGAGAAAGGATCAATGATTTAGAAACTTGGATCGGTGAGCATGCCGAATTTTTCGGAAAAGACGAGAATCCCCTTCCAACTAATTATCGAATATACCAGCCGAAAAAAGTTACAGCGGGTCTCCTAGAATCGCTTTCTGGTATCGCTCATGGACAGATTTATCGACCAGGGGATCCGCGAATAATTGATTTTGGGAACAGCTCCCACCTCACCAGAGATGAGATGATAAGACACCTCGACAACGGCGCGAGGCTTCATATTGTCAGAGATCGGCTTGGCTATCTGAGTGGAGAGGGGATCGTTTTCGATTCAACGATGGCCGAAAGGTTTAAGCCAGAAATCGTTGAACCTTACATCGATACTTACGAAAGGGTTGGTTTCATTCAATACATTGGACTTCACCGCTCA
>JAGRAT010000127.1 GCA_020434495.1 Bdellovibrionales bacterium
ATGACGAAGAGTGGGTCATGTCCATTAAAATCAACTCGTTACGCGAATTTATTCTGCGTGGGCTTTACCAGGGCGATAACTCGTTGACCCGCCTTCGGAGTGAATCCGAGGTCTTGGGTCATTACGGTAAACCTATCATCATCAATGAGTACTAGCGGAATGAAGAGCTCTGAGTAGTTCTCTTTTACCTGCTCAAAGGAAAATTCCTCAGAAATTGAAATGGTTTTAATGATCGCCCCATCCCGCATCTGCTGTTGCAATACCTGGTAGTGTTCCCCTTCTCCAAAGAGAAATCGCCCGCGTAAATGTTGCGGATGAACTTTCACCTCTCTTGCATGCGAATTGTCATGTGGAAGCTGATACACCTCAGCCCTACCGAAATGTTCTGCGAAACGCAGGGCGGCCAACGAATTCGCTTCATCGTTCGGTGTTAGGGCAAACAATCTCCCAATACCATCAAGATCAACATCTTCGACGATGTGCTCAGAGAGGATGTTTCCGTAATGAGCAGGCAACCCATCGAGCTTTGCGGCCGAGACATTGCCCCAGTTGGTATCAACGAGTAAAACCTTAAATCCGCCCGACTGAATCTGTTTCGCAAGTTCCCGGGAAACGAGATGCGCTCCCAAGAACAGCACTCCTTGAGCATCCTTCTGTTGAACACCGAGAAATCGAGCCATTGGCCCAGCAGAAAATCCATAAAGAAAGCCCGCCCCAACGATGATGAGGAAGGTGTTCGATACGAGCTCCTCACCTCCTGTAAAGCCATTCGCCTCAAGTTGCAAACCAAAGAGCGAAGCAACAGCCGCAGCAACGATCCCTCGCGGCGCCATCCAGGCAAGAAAGGCTCGTTCCTTCCACTTTATGTCCGACCCCGCTGTAGAAATAAGAACGGAAAGCGGTCGAGCAAAGAGCACCATCACGAGGAAAAACGCTACACTACTCCAACTGAGATCGGTGATATTCTGCATCTTCAGCCGGGCAGAGAGGAGGATGAAGAGCACTCCAATAAGGAGCACCTGAAGGTTTTCCTTAAACTCAACAATGTGCCGAATCGCAAGACTGCTCCTGTTTGCAAGCACAATCCCCATCAGGGTGACAGCGAATAGCCCTGATTCTGGCTGGAAGTAGTCAGAGAGCACAAAGACGATAAATACGAGGGAGAGGGAAAATGGATTCTGCAGGTAATCCGGAATGAGATAGCGCTGTATAAGGTAAATGAGGAGAGTCGCTCCTAAGAGACCAACAATACCACCAATGAGAACAGTTTTTAACACCCCCAACGCAATGTGGGTCGGAGCCGAAAGAAGTTCTCCCTGAATGATGATCTCAAATACGAGCACTGAAAAAAGAGCCCCTATCGGATCAATAAGAATCCCCTCCCATTTGAGAATTGAGTAGAGGTTTGCCTTTGGCCGGATATCTCGCAGTAAGGGAATGATAACGGTGGGTCCAGAAACGGTAAGAATGGCTCCTAAGAGAATCGCTTGCTGAAACTCGAGCCCAAGAAACTGGTACGCAGCCCACGCACCGATTATCCAGGTAGTCAGCATCCCAATACTGATAAGAGAAAACACCGCTCTTCGTAATCCTGGAATCTCCGCAAATCGAAGACTGAGTCCCCCCTCGAAAAGAATCAAACCCACCGACAAAGACACAAGCGGCGGAAGGAGATCCCCCAACAGTTCATCAGGTTGGACAAGGTGAGTAAGCGGTCCAGCGATAAATCCAAAGATAAGAAGCAAGATGATCGAGGGTATTCGAAACTTCCATCCGAGCCATTGGGCACTGATCGCCAGCAGAAAGATTATGGCGATACTAATCATGGCGTCTTCGTGCAACTCTGCCTCCCTCGCTTGCGGCTAGCCTCTTAAGCCCTCTAATATGACGTTACTGTCTCGAATGTGGAAACATGAAAATTTCCCTCACAGAGAAGAACTCACAAAAGGTCAAAACTATGGTTGAACTCGATCCAGCAAAATGCTCCCAGAAGGACCTTTACAAGCTCCTAATCGGAGCGATAGTCCCAAGACCAATTGCCTTTGTGAGCACTTATGGTGTGGATGGGTCCACAAATCTTGCACCATTTAGCTTTTTTAATGGCGTCTCGACCAATCCACCGTGCCTCATGTTCTCCTGTGCATCAACTCCAACAAAAGCCAAGAAGGACACTCTCGTAAATATCGAAGGGACCGGCGAGTTCGTAGTAAACAGCGCAAACGAATGGCTGATTCAAAAACTCGTCCATACTGGCGCAGAATTTCCTTATGGAGTGAGCGAGATGGAACAGGTTGGACTCTCTCCATTGCCGGGAACAAAAGTGCAAGCTCAACGAGTAGCGGAGTCAGCTGTTCAGTTTGAATGCAAAGTACACACACTGGTACCGATAGGTGATGGGTCTCCTGGATCGGCAACAGTTATTGTCGGTGAGATTGTCTTCATTCATATCCAAGAGAACTGTATCAAAGACGGAAATATATTGTTCGAAGAGTATAAAGCGATTGCTCGTTTGGGCGGATTAGCTTATGGGAAAATAGAAGAGACGTTCGACATGCCCATCCCGAGAGTCGAATAGGGCGGCCAGACGCTAATCCTCTGGAAGCTCACCATCCGGAGCCATCTTCACGATCTTCGGTTTGAACCGCCCAAGAATATTTACGAGATCGCTCTGGGCTGCCATCACTTCCTGAATATCTTTGTAAGCAAGTGGAGCTTCATCGAGCCCCGCATCTAGAAGGGTAACATCATGTTCTCGTGTTATTGCACGAAGCCCATGCCCAGTAATCCTCTGACGTGCCGCTTTCCGCGACATTGTCCTTCCAGCACCATGAGAACACGATTGAAGTGCGGCCTCTTCTCCTCTTCCCTCTACGAGAAATCCCGGCGCAACCATGGTTCCTGGTATATACCCAAGCACCCCTTCTCCAGCAGGAGTTGCCCCTTTCCTATGAACAATAACTTCTCGACCTGAGTGCTCCTCTTTCCAAGCGAAGTTGTGATGATTCTCCACCTGAAAAAGCACCTGCCCACCAAACCCCTTCACTACATCCCGATGAATCAAGAAGTGGTTTGCCGAAGCATACCGCCCCATAAGCTCCATCGCTTGCCAATATTCCTGGCCAACCTCTTCATCAAGTGAGAGCCAAGAGAGGTGTTTTAATTTGTTTGGAAGATCTTTGTGTTTATCCCGTGCAACTCGGCTAAAGTGATGAGCAATTTTCGCTCCACTACCTCTGCTTCCGCTATGTGAAACAAGAGCAATATACTCACCAGCTGGCACCCCATCGCGATCTGTAAAAAGTTCGAACACACCAAACTCGACAAAATGATTTCCGGATCCACTCGTACCGAGTTGCCTCCACGCGATCTCCTTTAGACTTGAAACGTAGTGGGAGAACTCCCAGTCCTCATCCATCACCGGATGAGTTTTCGGCTGTTTAAACCGCGCTCCTATCCCAAATTCGGTATTCTTCTCAATCGCCTGGGCAAGGCGTTCTCTATTTCTATCAAGCTGATCCCCTGGGAGATCCAAAACGGTAAGCTTCACTCGACAAGCGATATCTACCCCTACTGCAAAGGGAATGACCGCGTTGTCGGTAGCAAGCACACCGCCGATTGGCAATCCGTACCCTACATGCGCATCCGGCATTAGCGCACCAGAGCATGCTATTGGCAGAGAACACGCGTTCCTCATCTGAGCATGAGCATCAGCATCAATATTCTCGCCCCAAGTCTGATACTTGAGCTCTTGTAGCGCGTACTCCGTGACGACCTCACCCCGTTTCACCAAACGTGCAAGATTCCCCAAAAGTGGATGGTCGAGATAACCGTCAGGACTTTCGGCGAGCTGCTCTAAAGCAGCACGAAGCTGAGGCTTTTTGAATGAAAATTGCTTTGCTCGAGATGCGACAAGAACCGCTTCTTTTTGCGCTTCCACCCCCACAATTCCCAGTTTTTCGAGATCTCTTTTTTTCATAACACCGCGAAGCTTCACTATTAACCCTACGAAGCGCCATATGTTCTTCCGCTATGCACAGAATTCTTCTTTCGCTCCGCGCTGCATTATTTATTCGCTACGCACCGTGTCCTTCTTTCGCTACCCGAAAAGCATCGCACTCAGCCAGAGAGCGAAGGAGCCGATTCCGAATATGACACAACGGCTACCTGCTCGAAAATTCATTGTGCCGTCAGGTGAACAGTGGCGCCAAATAAAGGTCGTGGTTGAAGCGAGCCAACCGATAAGCCCAAGACAAGCGAGTAGCTGAAACCAAGGGTTCCATCGGGGAGGATAGAGCTCTTCAATGGGAGGAGAACCGATGAGAGAACGCTCCCGATCATCAACGGTTTGTAGCAAAAAAACATCTTGGAGGAAGGTTAGCCAACTCCGAGATCCACTGATACCCTCACGAAGAGCTCGAAGTGCTTTTAACTGCTGAGGACACTCTACATTAAAAGCACACTCTCGAAGAGCCTGCTCTGCCTGATAAGAGTACGGATTTAGTGGTGCTCGCCACCTAAGCGCTTGAATGAAAAATGGTATAGCTTTTTGAAATCCGTTCTCCTCAGCGGTGCGATCAATTGCATCCCGCAAAGCCCTTCTACTCTCATAGAGAGAACGCCCGTAACCCGCGACGAACAGGACCACAAGAAATATGAGCGCTGCCAATAGAGGACGCTTCATTCTTTTTCCTCTTCTCTCGCTGCGCCCCTTAGAATGGCTCGGAGCTGTTCTCGAACCCGGAGGTAGTCTCGATCTTCAGACCCCACGGCTTTTAATTTTTCTTCGATCTTCTTTGCTCCTGAAAAATCTTGCACAGCAACGGCAAGTAAGTACTTTGCCGCAAGCAACTTATCGTTAAGCGGCTCAGCTCGCAAACCTCGGTCGATGATACCCCGTGCCATATCAAAGTCCTCTTCTCGCAGAGACTGCCGCGCAAGCACATTAAGAATCTCAGTGTGATCAGGAACGATCTCTAGCGCGCGAAGTAACAGACTCTTCCCCTCCTCCACTCGCTCAGTGCGTAGGTATATGACCCCAAGGGAAAACATCGCCTCATCTGATTTGGGATGCAATTCAAGGGCTCGTTTCGCGGCACGTTCTGCTTCTGCAAGCTCTCCGTAGTCTCGTTTCACGACGGAGTAATTCACGAGCATCTTCACACTATTCGGATATACCCCCATTTGATATTCGACGAGGGCCTTGTCAGAAGTCCATGCCGGGAGGTACAGCTGCGTTATTCCGGCAAAGAGCGCTGTCACAATAAAAACTAGTAACGCCTGGGCGATAAAGGATCGGAGCTCCACGGCAAGTGAGGCAATGACGAGGCAAATCCCAATGCTTGGGGCGTATGCCAACCGTTCGGCAAAGGCTGTTCCTATAGGAAAAAACAGATTACAGGTTAAAAGAAAAGCCGTAAAAAACCATACGAGTCCAAACCCAATCAGATATCCCCGCATGAGGGCCAGCGCGCCACCAAAGAGAAGAACCACTGCCAGTGTAAGCTGAAGGTAGGGTAGACTGGCGAGTGTTACCGGGATAATCGTTGCAAACGAATAATCGGCACTGAGCGGAAATGGGAAGATGTTTAGGCTAATATAACGCTCAAGAAGAATGAGCGCATTTACCGCCCGAGTTGGAACATCGAGAGTTGAAAGCGGATTATCAATCACATCAAACGCATGCGGTGAAAGAACGGCACCTACGGCGAAATAGCGAAGGGCTAAAACAACACCAATGGTAAAGAGAGACAGCACCATTGACTCGGCATAGCGGTCATCATCACGGGCGATGGTGAGCACAAACGCGAGCAGTGGGAACACCAGTCCGCTTTCTTTTGAAAGGGCAGAGAGGAGAAAGAAGAGCATTGCAAATCCTGGCCGTTGCCTGGTAAATGCGATGAGACCACTGAGCCCAAAGAAAAGAGCGAGGAGCTCTGCTCTGCCAACCCCATTCGCAACGACCTCTGTGTGAATGGGATGAACAGCAAAGATCAGCGCCGTAATGAATGCTACGTTCGGCAAGCGAAGATTCGATATGAGCTTATAGAGCAGTGCCGTATTTACCCCGTGAAGCAAGGCATTGAGAGCGAGAAAGTGCCACGCTTTAATAGAAAAGAGCTGCGCTTCAATCCAATAAGATAAATAAGTAATCGGTCGATAGAGAGAGCCGGGGAAAGCTGGTGTCGTCAACACTTCCCACCATCCATTCGGCATTCTTAGGCGGGCGTTGTTTACAATGTGGATATGATCGTCATAAACAAAATTTCCATAGAGAACAGCTGGAACGAAGACAAGCACAGCAACAAATGCTGTAAGCATCGCCGAAAACGGGGAGCCAGTGACCCGATAACTGAGGCTATTCCGCGGAGCTGAACTCTCCGCCGAGCGCTCCGAGGAACTCATACTTAGACCTGTCTTCAACGGTAAATAGTTGATCTCCCTTTTCAAGGCGAAGCGACGCAATCTGCTCGGCGATGAGCCCAAGCATAAAAATAATCACCGAGGAGTTCATCAAGAGGTGAGACATGTTCGTAAACTCACCAAAGAAGAAGTAGGTGTATGCATACCTTCCGAGCCCAAGGAAAAAGAGGAAAGACGCCACCGGTAAAAACACCCGCAGCGGTGAAAATGACATAGCAATCTTAATAATGATGAGGAAAAACTCGAGCCCATCACGAATAATCTTAATTTTACTCTTTCCGATACGGTGCTTTGTTTCAATTGGAAGATAGGTAACCGCGCGTCCGGAACGGATGAATGCCAGGGTCGACGTCGAGGGATAGGAGAACCCGTTCGGAAACATATCAACAAAGCGGCGCGCATCATCCGTTCTCATCGCTCGAAATCCACTCGTGAGATCATGAATGGGGAATTCAGCAATAAATGAAGCGAAGTGGTTATACACAATATTTGCAAGGCTTCGGTGAAAGTGCTGCTCTGAAGATCCGCTACGCGCGCCAACGGCCATGTGGTGGGTAGCAAGCGCCTTGAGGATGCGCGGAATATCATTCGGGTCGTGCTGCCCATCGCCGTCGAGGAAACACACTACGCGCCCTCGGGCGTTCCGAATCCCGGTCTTCACCGCCGCGCCGTTCCCGATGTTGTAGGGATGCTCAAGTACGGTAGCACCAGCATCCCGTGCAGCCTTCGCCGTATCATCAGTGCTCCCATCATCAACGACGAGTAGCTCGAAGTCTGGGAGCGGGAGACGAAGAATTTTATCTACAGTGTCCCCAATAGCATCTGCCTCATTATATGCTGGGATGATGATTGAGATTAACGGGTCTGACATTTACGCTTTGCTATGAAATGGTAATGACTGAGAGACCGAAGTATATGAACTTATGCTCGGTCCAGGCCTAACGATAAAGGGTAGGTAAGGTGTTTGTCACCGTCTATTACACACATAAGCCTGGTGGCCTCTGCAAAAGGCTCTACCTCCTCTGCGATGCCCTAGTAGAAAGTGGACAAGAACTCACCTTCTTTTCTCTCGATCCTGAATCTCACCACTTAGCCGAACGGGTGACAAAACACCGTATTCCGTTCCCCTTAAGAGCAAGAGGTGGCCTCATCTTCTGGATCTTCTTCACCCTTTGGACGCCGTGGTACTTGGCGTATGCGCTGTGGGGCAAGCACACGAGGGCATTCGTCTTTAATCCTTACTATTGGCTTATTCTCGTTCCAAGTAGAGCGCTTGGTGGTATCTCACACATCACCACTTTCTTCCGTTCCATCGGTTCCCGAACATATCTCGCTCGACGGGCTTGGCTTCGTATGCATATTTCTTCTGCGCTAGAACAGTTGGCGTACAGATTCTCAGATGCCGTTGTCACACAGACAAAGGCGATGAGCGACACGCTCAGAGGAGGAGGCACAACAAAACACTCCCACCTACATCTTCTACCGAATAACGCCTCCGAAAGAATCGCGGAAGCGAAGAGCAGACCGAACGGTCCACCGTATCATTGCATCATTGTGGGGATGTTTGACGAAGGAAAGAATCTCCCCATCGTAATCAATGCCTTTCGATTTCTCGCCCCAGAGCTTTTTCAACTCAAGATCGTAGGAGATGGACCAGCTGTTCCAAGTGCAAAGGCGCTAGTGAAAAACTACGAGCTCCCCCACGTCACCTTCGCAGGTTGGGTCAGTGACACCACGGCCTACTTTCAATCGGCCCACATTCTCATTCACCCTTCCTTCAATGAGGGAATGCCCAATGCTGTCCTGGAGGCGTTTTCTCACGGATTAGCGGTGTTCACCTCCAGTACTCCGGAGCTTGTCGAGCTTGTGGGGGACGAGCGATTAACGTTCAACCCCCACCAAGCCGATAATCTACTGGAATTACTGCGTCTTTTTGCCAAATCCGAGGATTTCCGCACCAAATGTTCTCAAATATCTCGCAACCGTAGGAATCTGTTCAATTTTAACTGGGCGGAACGAGCACGAAATACACTTTTAACATAATTATAGGTCAATTTAGGCTTTATAAAGCTTCCTTTAATTTAAAATCGGGTATAATAACTTCTGGCAACGTTTATTTTACCTTTAAGGTGCACAATGATTGATCCAACCGAACTGAGAAATCACCTATCCTTTAGCTACGAGCAGCTTGAAGAGCTCAACATTGAGGCGAAGGAGAAACAGGCTCGTTATACAGATGAAGATGAGCTTCGCGAACACTATTTAAAGTACCTCCACGATGAGAAGCGATTGAAGGCTGTAACTATCTGCTTCTCTGACATCGAGGGAAAGCTTCACATGCTCGACTACGATAAGAAGTTTCTCCTTGATTCGTATGACAACCTTACATTTGATGGCTCCTCGGTTCGCGGCTTCACTCAAGTGAACGCTTCAGACC
>JAGRAT010000128.1 GCA_020434495.1 Bdellovibrionales bacterium
TGCTTTTCTAGTTTACGCTGTTTTTAAGAGCCGGATTCGAACGAAAGACTCTGTGAATCCGCTGAGCCGCCTACGGCGAAGTTCGGCTCGGGCCTTGGCTCGTGCACCCTTATGTGCACTTTGTACGAGGGCCTCTTCTATTCTCCTTGAACAACTTGCAGCTTCTCTTCCGCTTTTGAAAGGAGCTGACGCAGATGATCAAGCACTATCATGCCGCGTTCGTAAGAGACCATCGATGTCTCAAGATCCAACCCACCTCCCTCAACTTGGGTCACAAGCTGTTCAAGCAGCTTCATCCCCGTCTCAAATTTCATCCCATCAATTACCTTCTTTGGATCCCCACTCTTCAATAGCTCATCCAATGTCATCTCTTTTGCCATATCATTCCTTTGTCATCATGAAGAAAACAACGCGCCCTGCTTAGAGCTCCCATTCACCCCTTTCTTCCCCCCGGCTGATTTCGGCTTGTCTATAACTCCACTCTTCACCTCAGCCTTCGTTCCACCTTTAGCAAAACGAATATCGATCATCTGTCCGTCATGCAATTCATCAGCCGATCGGATAAACTTTCCCTCGGCGCTTACCAGAGAAAATCCTCTATGTAGTACTTTTTCAAAATTTAGGGCCTGCAACATCTTATAGTACTCACGCAACCTCTGCTTCTGCTCGCGAACACTAACCGCTACCCCTTGCCGCAATCGACGCTCGGTAAACACCACCTGTTCCCGAGCAGATTTTAGCAACTGCTCGGGATCAAACTTTCGAAGTCTCCTATCAAGCTGTAACGATCTATCATCTAGACCCCTCAAGCGCCGTTGCACAGCATCGCGCAATTTGCGCGCTCGCTCCTCGACAGTCCCGGCAAGCTGAGCGAGATAGCGGTCAGGTCTGATTGTACCAAGATCGGCTCTTAGCTTCTCGAGCTTTGAGCGAGATTGCTCAATGCGAATCTGGACCGAACGAGAGAGCCGCGATTCAAAATCATCCACCCGTTGGGAGAATGGATAAAACCAAAGATCGAAATTGCGAAGAGAACGCTCAAAACGCTCTAAGTTGGTTAAGAGATCTTCCCGTCTTGGTACTACCATTTCTCCGGCAGCTGTGGGGGTAGGAGCTCTTACATCTGCAGCCAAATCCGAGAGGCTTATATCTACCTCATGACCCACCGCAGAAATGATCGGAATAGACGATGCGAAAACGGCCCGCACAACCACCTCTTCGTTAAAAGACCAGAGATCCTCAAGGGAACCCCCTCCTCTACCAATGATAACGACATCGATATCTTTATCACGCTGAAAATATTGAATTCCACGAGCGATCTCTTCCGCCGCTCCCTCGCCCTGCACTCGTGAGTCATAGAGCACAACAGGCACTATCGGCATTCTTTCTAGGATCTTCGTCATGATGTCATGTATAGCGGCACCACTCTTTGAAGTTACGACCCCTATCTTTCTCGGCAAAAAAGGCAATAGTCGCTTCCGTGAGGGATCAAACAGCCCTTCCTTTTCTAACTTCGATTTCAACTCAAGGAACCGTTTCTGAAGGAGCCCCTCTCCAGCCTCTTCCATCCGACTCACTACCACCTGAAACTTTCCAGTCCCGGAATAAATATTCGGCTTTCCCTGACAATGGACCTCCATTCCCTGCTTCGGCACAAATGTAAGCTTCGTTGCTACCCCACGCCACATAACAGCAGAGAGTTGGCTTTTTTCGTCTTTAATTGTGAAGTACAGGTGTCCACTCGAAGCCTGAGTACATTGCGATATTTCTCCCTTAAAACTCACAAGGGGAAATGCTGCTTGAATGGAATCATTGAAGCGGGTAGTCAGCTCGGTAATTGAGAGGTACTGTTCGGGCGAGGTAGTCACTTTACTCCTGCGGTAGCCAACTTCTGAAAGCACCCCTATTATTGGGGTTAAGGACAAAGTGTCCAGTCTTACCTGACGTATTCTTGGTTTAACAATGAAAAGAATCTCTCAAATCAAGAAATTTCTGGGCAAAATGACTTCACACCCCCCAGCCCAAGCCGTTGATCCAGCTATTCGAAGACGAAGATCTGCAAAAACGCTCTCATACTATACAAAGCTCTGGCAGATTCTCTTCATCACCCTCCCCCTGGACTTTTACCTCGCTCCGCTCATTGTGCGCCCCTTTGAAGATGCCCTTCGTCTTCTTCCGAATGAGATTCAAATTACGCTCGTCTCGGTTTTGAGCGTGCTCATGCTTGCCCCATTGGCAAAAGAACTCCTCATCAACCTCACTCTTGAATCTCAAGGCCTTCAAAAGGAAGCACGGAGTCTAAAGGTTCAGTTTCAGTCCCTCTTTTCAGCACTTCTTGGTATCGTGGTGATAGTTGACGTCGCCAGAAGATTTGCAAAATTCGGATGGGAGTATGTGCTCGGCGTTGCCATCATCGGATTGCTATTCTTCCCAAGTTGGTACCGATCCATGAAGCGAAATACCGAAGAAGCTCCGCTCGAGGAGTACTTTCTCCACCGAGACGCAGACCAAATATTTCGTGCTATTCAACAGTTTCAATGGCTCTTACTTATTCTCTTCATGATCGGAAGGCTCGCTTGTTTCCTAGTAATGGGCTTCGTTTCAATCTATCCGCCCTCGACTATGCTCCAGATTGAAACCTACCTCGCATCTTCATTTATTTTCCTGAGCGCAAAGCCCGTACTCGACGACCTCTTTCGAGTTTGCCGGAAATGCGGTCTCTGGAGTCACCGAGCCTATCAAATTGATGGGTACTGCCCGGGATGTGCGCGTCTCGCCCTAAAGAGCAGTCGTTTTCGACAAAGAAAATCTCGTTTGACACCCGTCAGAAACACTCTGGAAAAGATTGATAAAGGTCTAGAGGCTCTCAAGCTCCCACAGAGAAGGACTCCAAAAGGAAGAGCCCCTCTCAGGCGCTCGTAAGGAGTGGGCTCCTGGAGCCGGGAGCAGCAGAGTCTTATTCTCGTCATACTCTCTTTGCTTTCCACCGTTTAAAAACCTTGTTACCATCTCGCCGCAGAACGGACCTCGAGGATTATTATGGCAACTGAGATTAAAATGCCCCAGCTAAGCGACACCATGGACTCTGGCAAGATACTTTCATGGAACAAACAAGAGGGGGACTCTATTTCGCGTGGAGATATTCTCGCTGAAGTTGAAACCGACAAAGCAAATCTGGAGATAGAATCATTTCACAACGGGGTCTTACTCAAAATCGTCACCCCTGCCGAAAGCTCTGCTGCAGTTGGGCAGGTTATCGCTTACATTGGGGAAGCCGGTGAGTCAGTTCCGACAAATGGTAGCAGCGCTGCGAGCGCAAATGGGAAAAGTGCTGCGGCACAGTTATCCTCGGCGGCTACGCCGCACTCTTCTCCGGCGGCTACGCCGCACTCTTCTCCGGCGGCTACGCCGCAGTCTTCTCCGGCTTCTCCGGTGGAGGCACCCTCTCATCCGTCGAACAGCTCAGGCTATACGAATGGTTCAGCCTCCGAAGGTCATGGTTCATCATCGGGAAGGGTGAAAGCATCTCCACTAGCAAAAAAATTGGCGGCAGAGAAAGGAGTAGATCTCTCTTCACTTAGTGGCTCTGGACCAGAAGGGCGTATCGTCAAGAGAGACGTGGAATCCGCTAGAAATATTGCCACCCAATCCCATTCACAGCCAGCAACGTCTCACACTACCCCAGTGGCAGAAGATCGTTCGGCGCCTCAGCCATCGGCTACGCCAGCTCAAACGGCAGGCGAGGGCTCACTCGTTCCATTTTCGAAGATGCGAGCTACCATCGCGAGACGGATGCAGCAAAGCGTTACCGAGGCTCCTCACTTTTACACCACAACATCTATCTGCATGGATAACGTGATGGAGCTCCGGAAAGTTCTCAAAGAAAAGAAGGGATACGAGAAAGCAAGTATCAACCACTTTATTATTAAAGCGGCAGCCTGCGGAATTGCCGCTGAGCCGCGGGTAAACTATGCCGTAAGGGACGAATCCTTTATCTATCAACCAGCAGAGATCAATATTGGTATTATTACGGCTCTTGATGATGGACTCCTCATTCCGGTCATTCGTCAGGCAGACCGCATCCCTTTTAAGGATCTCGTTTTCGAGGCACGCGCAGCCGTTGAGCGGGCTCGTGCTGGCAGACCAAATGCCCAAGATCTCCTTGGTGGGACATTTAGCATTTCCAATATGGGCATGTTCGACGTCGAAAGTTTCACGGCTGTGATCAATCCCGGTCAGGGATCGATTCTCGCCGTAAGCAGCATTCAACAACAACCTATAGTTGATAATGGTCAGATTCGAGTCGCCAATATGATGAAGGTGACCATCTCCGTTGATCACCGAATTATCGATGGCATCATGGCTGGAAATTTCCTTAAAGCTTTCAAGGAATCTTTAGAAACCCCAGCGCTGCTGTTGATATAAAGAAAGTCAGATCGCAGTAACATAACCTTTTATGCCCTGGCGCTTCTCGGCGGTGAAGAGTGCGCTCTCAATAAATTGTTTGTCAGTTGAATCACAATAGAAGCTCACTACCCTATTTGATCCGCCATCCCGAGCACCATGGGCACAAAATTGCGCGTGCAAACGTCCAGTTGGAAGAATCTCTGTTAGACGAGCATAGCCCTTAATAAAATTCCCAAACTCTTCCCAAAATGTTGCAAACGCTATTGGGGCGGACTCCCCTCCAGGAGATTTACTAAAAAGGGCGGTCTTTAACTCAGGGGCGGAAAACTCTTTCAATCTGATTCCCGCGACCGATAGAACAAGAGAGGGTTCTTTATGAGACAGGGAGAGCTCACGAAGCTCATGAAACACCGGGCGTAACACGGAGGCGCCAATATCACTCCCGGCGATGGTCGCACTAAGATCCAGTACAACCTCAAACTGCACCGAATCCCCGTCCCTTTTGTTCTGCACGAGAAGTGCATCGTGCTTAGCTGAGGCTCTCCAGTCAATCTGTCGAATACTATGGCTCCCGGGGAGATAGTCAGTAAATGACTCAAAATCACCCGTCGAGGCCGACGGAGCCCTACGAGCTCTCTCATGTATTGCTCGAGAAAACCGTGTTCCTGCCGCTTCCAATTGTTCCACCCTTCTCTCATCGGAGGACTCCTGGAAAAGCCGCCAAACCCGAGTTACAGCGGCATCTTCTAAGTTCTCATCCGTTATCCCCATGAGCCTTATCAACAGTTCGCGTGTGTTCAATCGCTCATCCTTCGACAATCCCGCCCATTCCTTCCAGCGAGAAAAAGTTTTGGGCTGGGGTGTCGATAAAGCATAGAGAAGTAAATGCTCTCTGGAATCTAACGGCAAAAATCTTTGGTCGAAAAATTTGTCTCGAAATTTATTAATCGCTTCTTCAGTGGCACCAACATCACCTGCGTCAAATCGCTTGGCAATTTCGTCAGCTGCAAGTTTAAAACTATCCCGAAAAGCTGTGACCTCTGCCTCCTCGAAATATCTACTTGCTAATGCCAGCTCACATAAGCTCTGATCATGAGGACGTTTAAGACGGCTCAAAAACTCTCGGTGCACTGCCCCCGAAACAGAATTTCCATCTCCCGCCCCATTTCGAAGAAGTTCGACGAATTTTTCATAATCCTCAGAAAATCCCTCTCTCCAGCGGGTAAAAACCTCCTCCAGTTCCCCATCATTAGGGGTTGATACTAGCGCACCGAACTCCCTCTCGAGAGCCGCCAGCCGCTCAACAGATCGTCCTACCCCACTTCTAACGAGATCGCGCAAAACTACAAGCGGCACACTATGAAGATTCATCAGCTCCGAAGTCCGATCCTCCTCAAATTCAAAATAATGCTCACAAAGTACTAACCGGGAGCCAAGCCTCGAACGTCCAGTAGAGAGATAGGCACTAAAATCATGGGCGCTCATAGAAGAACACAACTTCCAAATCTCTCTCGGCTCGCGCGATGGTTGGCTAATAGATTGAAGGAATTCATCTCTTACAACTCTCCCTTGCTGTAGCTTTCGCAAGATCGCCTGCCACTCGAGCATTTCACCAGGAGCAGAACTAGACATTTCCATGGTGAGCAGATAGGTCAACGGATTACTCAGCATGGCAGGGTTTTGCCGAGCATCAATCACATCTGAAATCTCTTCCTCAACTTGTTCGACGAAATCTTCACTTATTTCGACACGATGACTAAAGAGGTCCCAGTCTATTCGATTCAGCTCGGTGGATGTATTGCGCCGAATTGCCTTGCAAATTTCACTACAAAGCTGGCCGCGCAACTGTTGCTTCGTATTCTCTGTAAATTCAAAACCTTCTCCTGAAGATCTAATCTCTTCTTCATACTCACCGATTGCGGCAAAACAAGAGAACACGTATTCGACCTGTTCAACTTGCCAATCGATCTCACCTTTTACCACCGCAAGAAAAAGAGATTTAGGGGAATGTCCTGCGGCCTCAAGGTAAGCCTTGAGATCCATCGCGCATTCGAACTGTATAGATTCCGAAGCTGGCGCAGTCCCTGAGGCGACATTCCTCATATACCCTATAAACTGCCCCAATGATGCGAGACCAATCGGATCGATATCATGCTCCAACGCAATGCTTACCCCCCTATCGAGGAGAGTGGATATGGCTGGATAGAATTCAATAGGATCAAAGGGATGTTCCTTAAGAAATGCACATTGAATTGTCCTATCAAGTAACCAAGACAATCCTGAGCGAGTTGCGTCTTCAAAATGAGCGTCTCTAAAGCACGAGCGAAGAAGAGATACTGGAACATAGGGCTCTTCCTCCGCTCGTGCGCCAGGGTATGGATTCGCGAGATAGTTCAAGATTTTAGGAGTTCTTGGAAAACCCGGGTGCTTTGCCAATACTGCAAGACATTGTGCTGCGAGATGCTTCACGACCTGAGAAGCTTCCCTATCTTTGTTTACTTCGATTAGCACAGCCTCATCTTTCGCGCCAAAACCATAAAGTAGCTTTCCCGCGGGAGTCCCTGCCAAAACTTCTTCTAGATTCCTCGCTTTAAAGTCGTGCTGAAATCCGTGGCCGACATGAGGGTCGGCACTATTCGGACCGAGCGCATGTTGATAGGAATCTTCATATCGCATTCGAAGGGAATATACGAATTCAACTACCTCCTGTTCGCTCACACTGGACAAGTGCCGCTCTGCAAACTCCCACTCTTCATTGGTCATTAGAGTAAGAAAGAGGGCTCGCTCGGTATCGGCCCAATACGTTGGATCAAACACCCTCATCTCTCCACCTTGCCCGAGAAGTAATGCGGCACAATGCCCGGGGCGCCGAAACGATTTGCAGTCAGAGGTAAAGGAAGGTGCGAGAGCCATGAGCGCTGGCCCCGCCTCTAGTGCGTTCATTCGATGGACCAAACGATGCGTCAACTCCCAACAAGTACCGACCCCGCCTTCGGCTAGAGCGAGAAAGTTCGGACCAGCAAGCTGATAAAGAGCACGCAGTTCGTCAGACTGCTGATATATGAGTCCAGAGGCTTCTTCGATATTCGCGATGGCGTTCTGTCGAGCGGAGAGGTCCTCAATTTTCGCTGCTTCTTGTAACGCTCGGCGGAGATTCTCTTCCGGGTGGTGTGGGAGGGAGGGAAGAAGTTGTGGAAGTCGCTCAATCAGTGTGGCGTAGCAAGGTCTATCTTCTACAGGAGTAAGAACATACTCGACTTTTTCGAACTGATGCTCCTGAGATACACTCGCTGTCAGCTGCAATGCAGAAAGCACTTGGGGATTCGTCGAAATTTTCTCACCTTCTCCATCGAACAGAGAGATAGCTACAACACGATAGCCTCTAGGTATCGGCAGGCAAACTCTACCGTCATAGCTCATCAGATCCCTTCGATCAACAGCGATATAGACGTCGTCTCTCTCAAGAGGAGGAATCTCATCTACATGGGGAAACGTTTGAACTTGTATTCCTTCACCTCCGCAATCCCGAAGCAGAAATCTCTCAAGGCTACTCACAAGCATTCCCTCGGGACCGGGCTCGGCAACGACTAAGCCATCAATTGGCAGCGATTCATAAACACGTGCTGGATTCCGAGTAACTATCTTTCCGAAAAATTGCTCTCTTTTCTGTTGTAACCCTACCTGGGCAGCGGTCATTAACGCCCTATCCCCGGAAAAGAATCTACTGTCATCCCAACTCCGAACAGATTTCCCCCTTACATCTCCAAGCGCGCTAGGGTTAGTGGAAATTCCAAGAGTATCCCTCTTTAACGCCAGAAGGAGGTCGTTGGCAGTAAATTCTGGAGACTCACCTTTGGCAGATGCAATTTGATTCAGTTCTTTTATAGGACGAGTAATCCATTCTGCGGGAACACTTTGAAGGCTTTTAAGACACTGAGAACCGAGTTGGAGAATCGCCTCAGAACGCATGCTTGGCACATCATCTTGGGAAAAGCCTCTCAAGAACTGTTGAAGTGAACTCATGTCCCCATGAAGGGCATCAACCGCGCTCCGTTGCTCACTGCTCATATAGAAAACAAGGCGAGATTTAAGCGCTCGCTCCAATCCATGAGAAACTTCTCCTATAACCCGAGAAAAAGTATCTAATGCCTGGGGAAAGTTTTCTTTTGAGGGTGGCCGGTGAATGCCTTTCCCACCGAGAAAGGACTCGATCTCCGCACTGAGCTTGTCGAGATTTCTAGCGTACTCTTGCCGGGTTAAGACAAACTCTGTCCGATCTGAGCGGACGGAACTGGGTTCCATAGATTCTCACCACACGAACACCCCTTGAAACCCTCTCGGATAGGGTAAAGAAAGGGGAACCTCTAGTCACATTTTTTAACAGATTGGCCTATCGGAGAAGCTCCGGCCTGGCAAAGTCAGATCGAGGTAACATAACCGCT
>JAGRAT010000129.1 GCA_020434495.1 Bdellovibrionales bacterium
CGTCACCGGACACCCACTTAAGGCGCTTGCCTGGATCGGTGTCCACGTAGTGGCAGGGCTCATCTACTCCCTCTTCCGCGCCCTCCTTGAGCTGTACAGCTCCCGGAGTAAGCGGAAGTTCACCAGCGCGCTCCAACGCGAGTTCGTGCGATTTGTGTGCAGGGTCCGGAAACTGGACGCGAGCAAGGAATTCGGCGTCTTTATCAGAGGATACCGTCGCAAGTACGAACTGGAAGACACCGAAGATGACGTCGAAGAGGAAGCCGACGGGTTCGTGGAGTTGCAACAGCGCTTCAAGCTCGTCTCTACCGACTCGAAGTACATCGAGCCTCTGACTCAGGCAGAGCAACAGGCTTGGGCGAAGCACCAGGAGAGCTACCGGAAGGAAGTTCTTGCCGCAGACCGTTTCAAGGGCCTCCTGTTCTACTGGCTCGTAGCCTGGGAAGCGGACCTGCTGTACAACTGCTTCTTCCGCTTCTTCGAGTGGTCGGTCGAGCTCTTGAAGACGTTCTGGGACAGATTCATCAGAGGAGCTGTCCAGCGCATCATTCTGAACCGCTTTAGGCACGTCCAAATTGACGTTACCTCCAGCAAGTCGAGTGAAGCAGACGAGAAGGCCGAAAACTGACGTCGACGACCTCCTTGATAGCCTTCGGCTGTTCAAGGTTGTGAGTAGACAACGCGCCGGGTGGAGTGATGCACTTCATCTGGCGCGTCTGCCACATTAAACTCTGCGTGTTAGTCTAAATTTGTAAGGCTTTCGATGAATTCTCAATACCCGAACCCTTTTGTTCCTCATAAGGTCTCAACGATGCAAAATGAACGAAAAACGACGCACGATCCTTTTCCGAAGTAGCTCTTTCTATATTTGGGGAGATCAACGGAGAAAGACGGGAACAATAAAGGTCGAAGAGTAATCTACGCCATCCACCGGCGCAGACACTCGAAGCTGCCAATTAATCGATCCGGTGGAGAGCAAATCTCCCGATTCAGGAATGGTTTTCGGAAGGGCAAAAGAAAAGGGAATTCCAGCACGGGAACTTGTCCCTGCACTCGGCACAACCTCTTTAGCTTGCCAGTGCACCTTAGTTTTTGTTTTTCGATTTTTTCCACTACCAGTTGAATAGATTTCAAGGCATTCGAGCACAAAGGTGTAATCTCCAGTAGGTCGAATCTCTTTAGAGGTACGGATGTCACCAGACATTACCTCCCCGAGCAGACCGGCCTTTCCTCTGATATGACACCAAGATTCTCCAAAACGATATCGCTGAAAAGTGACCCGAAGAGCAAAGAATACAATCCCAAGCCCCAGAACGCTGAACACACCAAGAGCAATCCTTTGCCCAAGTTGTGCCTCCGAATTTGTCAGAGAATTTACAAACGAGGCCCCGAAAGTCAGCTCCCAGGCAATTGCTGCTATCCAAAGAACAATCATCAGTCCCCGTCCGCCAGAGCGGATCTTTCCACTTACCCAGGCACGATTGCATTGAACTCGCTCTTCAATTGTAGGTATTCTGGATTTATCTAAAAAGATCTGCCCCTGACGAGCCCTCCCCCAGCTACGCACCCTCCTCTGAACCCAAAGCGAAATTATCAACAATACTACGAACAGCGCTACAAAGATGGGGGTGGTCAAATCTTGGCTCTCCATCCCGCGAAACTACTCCGCAAGAAGGCAAAGAGCAATTTTAAATTAACAGCTCTAAACCTGGCGAAATCTTGTGAATCAGCCTCAGCCATGATGTTATTTAACGGTTCAATTCTTATCAATTATCAACAACTGCACTTCTCATGAGGAGATAACATGGAAGGGAAAGAGTCAGGTAGTGCCAGTCAGTGTCCAGTAATGAATGGGGTTCCAAGACATACCCAAGCTGGGGCCCTATCGAATAGCGACTGGTGGCCAGATTCACTTAATTTAAAGATCCTTAATCAGAACTCGCCCCTTATAAATCCGATGGGCGAAGAATTTAACTACGCAGAAGAGTTCAAAAAGGTCGACCTCGCTGCGCTCAAGAAGGACATCGAGAATGTACTGACCACTTCCCAGAGCTGGTGGCCAGCCGACTATGGTCACTACGGCCCCTTAATGATCCGAATGGCCTGGCATAGTGCTGGAACATATCGAGTGGGGGATGGTCGTGGAGGAGCTTGCTCCGGGACTTTGAGATTTAGTCCTCTCGGAAGTTGGCCTGACAATGCGAATTTAGATAAGGCACGTCGCCTCCTTTGGCCCATCAAGCAGAAATATGGCCGAAGTGTCTCATGGGCAGATCTCATGATCCTCACCGGGAACGTTGCTCACGAATCAATGGGTCTAAAAATGTTCGGATTCGCCGGTGGTCGAGAAGATGTTTGGGAACCCGAGGGGGACGTATATTGGGGACCCGAAACTGAATGGCTTGGGGACAAACGATATACCGGGGAGCGAGAACTCGAAAACCCGCTTGCTGCTGTACAAATGGGCCTCATTTACGTCAATCCGGAAGGCCCGAATGGAAAGCCGGATCCAAAAGCAGCTGCCATCGATATTCGAGAAACATTTACTCGAATGGCGATGAACGATGAAGAAACTGTTGCCCTGATCGCTGGTGGTCACACTTTCGGAAAGTGTCACGGTGCTGCTGACGCCAGTAAATATGTTGGCCCCGAACCAGAAGCAGCTCCGCTTGAGCAACAAGGCCTCGGATGGAAGAATGCATTTGGTACTGGAAATGGTGGGAGCACCATTACCAGCGGAATAGAAGGGGCTTGGACGAAGAATCCAGTTAAATGGGATAACGGCTACTTCGAAAATCTCTTCGAATATGATTGGGAGTGCGTAAAGGGACCAGGGGGAGCGTTCCAGTGGCAACCAAAGGACACAGCTGCTCATCAATCTGTCCCCGATGCACACGATAGCTCTAAAAAAGTCGCGCCAATGATGCTGACAACAGACCTCGCGTTAAAAGAAGATCCGATATACGAGCCGATTGCTCGACGTTTCTATAAAAATCCGGATCATTTCGCTGATGCATACGCAAAGGCGTGGTTCAAACTCACCCACCGCGACATGGGTCCGGTATCGCGCTACCTCGGATCAGAAGTGCCCAAGGAGACCCTTCTTTGGCAAGATCCTATCCCTGCCGTCACACACCCATTGGTAGATGCCAAAGACACCGCCCTATTGAAGGAAAAACTCCTCAATTCAGGGCTCACTATCTCGCAGCTCGTTATTACTGCTTGGGCCTCTGCCGCAACGTATCGAGACTCTGATAAACGCGGGGGAGCAAACGGAGCACGCATTCGACTTGCCCCACAAAAGGATTGGGAGGTAAATCAGCCAGAAGAGCTCGAAAAAGTGCTGAAAGTTTTCGCCGGCATTCAAGAGGACTTTAACAGTTCACAATCTCATGGAAAGAGAATCTCCATGGCGGATCTCATCGTCCTCGGTGGATGTGCTGCAGTTGAAAAAGCTGCGAAGGACGGTGGGCAGAACATTACAGTTCCATTTACCGCTGGTCGTGGAGACGCCCTCCCAGAGGAAACGGATACTGATTCAATCGCCGTGCTTGAGCCAAAGGCAGATGGTTTCCGCAACTACTATGCAATGGATCAGAGAATCCCGGTCGAAGAGATGCTCTTAGATAGAGCCTCACTCCTTTCGCTGACAGCTCCAGAAATGACCGTTCTCGTTGGCGGGATGCGTGCTCTAGGTGCGAATGTTGGTAATTCGCAACTTGGAATTCTCACCAAACAGCCTGGCAAGCTCACAAACGACTTTTTTGTGAACCTGCTTGACCTCGGAACCGAGTGGAAAAAATCCACTCAATGTGAATATTTCTACGAAGGTCGAGATAGAGCTTCTGGAGAAGTAAAGTGGAAGGCAACTGCAGCGGATCTCGTCTTTGGAGCCAATCCGCAACTTCGCGCTCTCGCAGAGGTTTATGGATCTTCAGATGGCAGCGAGAAATTTGTTCGAGATTTTGTTGCCGCTTGGACAAAAGTCATGAATCTCGATCGATTCGACCTCGCCTAGAAAATCTCCGGGGCGGCTTCAATAGCCGCCCGCCAAACCTGCGACGGAGATAGTTCACTTTGCATTCTTAGAGATGCATACAAAACCGATTTTGCCATAGGAAAGTGGTTCAACCAGGCTGCACCCGAGCGACATCGGCAAGCCGTATTGGCCTCCCCTCTTCGTTGCTCGCGATATTGAATTGAAGAGCAAACATCTCGCCTGTTACCAGCATCTCCTCTGTCAACGGAATCTTCATCCGAAAGGTCACATTCCGTTCTTCCTCTGAAAAGGTTACTGGAACAAGAGAGCCCTCGAGGATCTTTCCACCTGAAGTAAACCATCCCATTCCATCAAAGTCTTTGCCTTTAAATCCATTTGGCTTGGAGAGTCGTACAGCGATATCAATCGCTCTAGCAGTTCGCTCTTCTTGCGTGAGCTTTCGCTCTCCCGGTTGTATTTCGCAATCAAGTCCATCAAGCGCAAAACCATCTGAGTGGGCATCCCCTCCAGTAAGCTGTGTGAATATCCGATCAAGTCGGGTAAGGTGATCTTTCATGCATGTTAAAACAGTTTCGGCTCCCGTTCCCCGTTCAGTAGGAATCTTTTGTAAGAGATTCGTGACTGGCTTTGCATGACCAGAGAGCAAATAGTAGTCAACACTCTCATCTGTAGGTGCGAAGTCCTCCATGAGGCTTGCGATACGAGAAAAGCTATCATAATCGGCACCGCTCATTGGCACTGGAAATGTGAAAAACATATTCCGACCCTCTGAATCCACAAACTGATGATTCGCGCTATATCGAATCCAATCCGGCAAATCAGTTCCTTCATTCGTTCCACCAAAGGCGAAACAATCACCAACATGGCAAAAGCGCGTCTTCTTTCCAGTCGATTCCTCCTCTCGCTCAACGAAAATAAGGTTTAGAGAGCGAGTGTGTCCAGAGACTGGAACCATGGCGTAGCGAAGCGTGACTCCTTCGGTTTGGAGCTCCTCAAACCCACTTACATCAAGAGTCTTTGGCGTGAGTACCTCTCTTACCTCACCAATGCCAACATCGGCTCGACAGAGCTGATGAGTCCTCTCAGGATGCCTTAAGACCGGAGCGAGAAGTTCGCTCGCTTCGACTTTGAGTGCTGGAATATCCTCAAGAAGATTAGGCGTGTCCATGACATGATCATCATGGGCATGGGAAGTTAAGAGCCTTTCCACCTTCGAAAGAGCGGTCTTCACACCACTCATCTCCCCTGCGCGCTTGTCTATATCATCAAATCGAGCAGTCCAATCAAGGAGGAGAACTCCATCAAGGAGGTACGTATTCGCTTCAGTAGTCGCGAAAGTCGTTCCTTGCAAATATGGCAAGCCTACTATCGGTTGTAGGCCAACTTTTCCTTCGGTAATTTCTACTATGACTTCGCCATTTTTCGATCGTCCAAAGCTCGGCAGTCCCGCGGCAAACCCTTTGAGCTTTCCAACCCTCTCACCGTAGTCCGCTAATACACGTTGTGCATGTGGAGAGATCTCTCCGCTAGAAGGAGCAAGTACATGAAAATCTTCTTGAGAGAGATTGCGCAATGCCTCTTCACTTCGCGCAATTCCAAGTTGAAAACTCGCATATTCTCGTTGCAACGCGCCAAGCGACGGAGCAACGCCTCTATCCCTATCAACACGAACGAGGGAACCGGTAAAGGCAATTATTTTTGACTCTCCCTCCCTTTCTGCCAACAGACTAATGGCATCATCCGATCCCCCCGGCGTTCTGATACATCGGAGCTTAAGGGCTCCGAGCTGGATCTCATCGCCGTGATCCATACCGATATCCACCAGTACCCTTTCATCTGGAAGGTGAGGTGCTACGTGGTCAGTACTGTAATGCGGTCTCGTTTCCAAACTTTTAGAGTTCACGGATTGAGGAATATCTCCCTGCTTCACCGCCTTACTACGATCTGGGAGCCAGCTCTCCAAACGAGCATGTGGATTCTCAATGAGCGCTTTGGTAACGGACGAGGTCAAGATCTTTGATACTTCCGGATCCCATTGGGAGGTTTCAGTTAGAGCATCAATAAGAATTGGAATACCTTCAACCGCTTTTCCATACCCGTGAGTTCCGATAACAGCTTTTACTGGCCGTCCATCGTCCTTTAGCGCTCGAGCGAGATGCCGAGCGCTGAGACTATCCCCAGGATCGATAACAACAAGTCCTTCACCAGAATCAAGAACGTACGAATTGCAGGTACCCGTAAAGGAGCGTAATCCCTCGAAATACTCTGAGCGATCTTCGAGATCAAAACGGAGCAAGGAATCGACTCGCTTTGCGGTATTCGAGGTGGATATCGGCTGCTCCTTGGCGCGAGCAGCAAAGTCGGAAAGATCTCGAACTACTGGAATAAGCTCTCGCGGATCGACCGCCGAGCGAGGATTCAGAAATGAATCACCATTGTTCGGGCTTGGGGCCACGCCAGTGTTCACCATCAGGTATTCTCACGGTCCCCCTTACAAGCTTTATACGAACTCCTTATCTTGTTGTGACCTATTTCTTCAAGAATTCCTCAATCTATCCGGAATTCTCCCGCCATAGTGGATACTTACTGAGCCGTGCTATCATCCAAAAACTATGAGATTTCGATCCATCCAGTTCATCACCACCCTCTTTTTCATTCTTTCGGCACCCACCATCAACAACGTCCTCGGGCAGTCCCCCCTTAGCACACCCAAGAAAGTGAGCGTTTACTATGAAGCTTCAAAGAACAAGGTGGTCGTTCGATGGAAGAAAGTAAGTGGTGCAAGCAGTTATAGAATTTCTTTCTTTGATACAGAGGGGGTGCGAATCGCCAAAGGCACGACTCGAAATGCAAAGAAGAAGTTTAGCAGCGGGAATTTTAAAGCTGCTTTTGAATACACAGTTAAAGTGAGTGCCGATAGCGGCAGCACATCTTCAAAGCCTACTTCACGATCCTATACTCACAAACTTTCTCGAGCGGCTGGAGACGGCAAACTTCAGACTCAGAATTCATTTGGAAGAACTGGCGGGTATTACTTGCCACCGAATTTCGATAAAGGTCCCAAGCCAATGATGGTTGCTTTTCACGGGCAGGGAGCAGCTGGTTCATCAATCGTTAATGCATTCTCATCCCTTGCAAAAGAGTTCGGCTTTATTATTGTCGCACCGAGCTCGGGACTAACCCCGGAGGGGGAAGCTGCTTGGGAAATTGGTACGGAACCGAACGAATTCTCTAATGACTTTTTTCATACACAAGACTGTATGGAGGAAGTACGTGGCTTCAAGAATGTGCAGATAGATCCGGGTCAGGTGTTAGCAATTGGATATTCAGCAGGTGGGGCGGTTGCTCCCTACTTTGCCACAAACAACGAGGAATTCACTCATTTTGCTGTACTTCACGGTGGAACACATCGTGGTGGATTTGGTGATAAAATCATACCAGGTTGGTACTCCACTGGCATCAACGACGACTTGCGGTCACCGACAGAATTACAAGGCTATATTACCCAACTCACCCTTGCGGGATTCAACGATCTCACCTTCATGACATACGACACCGATCATGGCCTCGCAAAGGAAGAGCTTAGACAGGTCGTAAAGTGGTGGAGAGGTCGGTAGGCTTCTACTCTTCGCCGTGTTCAAGGGGCACAACCACACCTTGCTCATCTATTCGAAAATAGAGCTCTCCTTTGACATCCTCATCCTTCTGGAACCGCTCACTTAATACGAGAACATATTCTGTGTTCACTTGTAGTGGATCTTGAGAGCGAAGAGTGTTCAACCCAAAGCCTGGGATATACCCATACCGAAACATGGTTGGACTTTGACGAGGATTGAGATTCACATGCCATCGAAGCGGGCACTGCGGTGGAGTACATTCATTTCGACGCTCATAGACCTTGATGTCAGTATACTTGCCCTGTTGTCCCGCTTGATCTGGAGCATAAGCAGTGAAAAGGGGCGCGGGTATCCGCTCAAAATCGCTCATAGGTGCAACCTCCATGGGGACGGAACAGCCACCAAGCAGTAAAGGGATAGATAAACTGAGAATGAGAACTCGTGGGATAATACGCATAACTCTCTCCAATCATTGCGAGTTTTTGGAACCTTCTGCTGAGAACGATGAGGTGTGCAGTTATGATGCCAAAGTACGCTCGACGAAATTGACAACTGGTCACTGGCTGGAACGCCCAATGAATCCTCCTTGACCGTAGAGTGCTCGGCTCTATAGTGGCTTCATGCATCATGTTCAGACTCGACCAGCTCTCCTCCTTTGCTGTCTCTTGGTAGAAATTTCACTCTTCCCGAAGATTCTAAGAGCCGAAGGTCAGTGCGATAGTTTTTGGCGCACAGCAAGTAAACTCTCGACAGAAGAAATAAAAGACGAAATTGCTTCTATGTCTCGTACCTATAAAGAAATCGAGCACTTTCATTCTGTAGAGAAGGAGATTCAGCAGCGTTCTCGGTGTAAAGTGTATTGGGATAGCGTTCTTTCTTCGAGAAAGAGGTACGAACACTTAAAAAGTAAGTATCTCCTAAACAGAGATCTCGCGATGCATAAACAGCGCGAGCAATCTGCTCGAGTGCGCTATCGAACCTGCTTTACAGTTGAGCTAAAAAAGTATCCGGAGATCTATAAGCACCCAAAGAGGCCATCGAGAACGATTGAAGACTTCGAAAAGTACCTGCAGGAAATGGAAAGAACAGCCTCTGAATGCTCCCTAAAAAAGAGGACGAAAGTATTGCGGACAGAACTTCTCAACCGAGGGGTTTATACCGAAGGCAACTGAAGTTGCCGGGAGGTCCCCCGGAGGGACAACAAATACTGCCCGTAGAATTAGCCGAAAGC
>JAGRAT010000012.1 GCA_020434495.1 Bdellovibrionales bacterium
GGACGCTTTTACAGCTACAAGTCTCTCCTCACACCGATTCGAACAAGACGTTCAAACGGAGATGACTCTAAGAAAACGGTAAATCGATTTCTTCTCACAAAGGCGCTCTCGAAGAAAAGTCTCTGTGTAGAAATCACCAGCGATCCTACCCTGCCAACAGTATCGAATCTCTCAATTAGCACCATTGAGGGAACAGACTCCACTACGTTTGACCTCGATGTTACTTCTGAAGCGCCGAGCTCCCTACAGATAACCCTCAATAGCAATGGATATACTAGTGGAACTGCAACTCTTGATGGAACGACTGTTACTCTCACTCACTCTCGGCACCGACAAACGGGAGGAACGATCACCTATTCAGCATCGGATTCAAACGGGACGAGTTCGGTAGCAACTGTGACCATCTCACCGCAATCGACTTCAGCAGACTTCGCTGGAGATCCCGACAGTTTAGAACCATATCGCGATGGAGTGCTCACCTTAGAGGAACGAAAGCATCTTCTCTCGCGAGCGACTTTTGGACCGACGCAAGAGCTCCTCGACCAAGCGGCAACGATGCCACTGGACTCCCTGGTCGACTACCTCCTTACCGATATGCGAACCAATGGCGTATTCGATCAGGCCCGAGCCTACGCAGATTTCTTTAAGGACTCGACGACTTTCGAATATGACCTGGACAACAACCCGAACACCGGGCTGCAAGGGAGAGAATCTCGGTACCGTCTCAATTTTCAAAATGATGGCCAGTTTTCCTTTGAAGCACTTTTCTATCAACTCATGAGGCATGGCGATACCCATGCCAAATTGATGTACATTCTGCATTCGACGTTGAATCCGACACTACTCGAAGCATTCCAGGGCAGAGCAGCTGGATTTGCAATGACAAAGTACATCGATGGTCTTACATCCTACTCCATGGGGAGCTACGAAGACTTCTGTAAATCTTGGGATGACGGCCCTGTCACTTTTTCTCTCGATAACCACACGAACTCTGCTGCTGCTCCGAACGAGAACTACGGTCGAGAGCTGTTAGAGCTCTTCACTATGGGTGCCCGAAATCAGGCAGGGATAGATAACTACGATCAGCAAAATGTTGTCCAAATTACCCGTGGAGTTTCTGGTTATCAACTCGTGTATGGAGTTGGGACTCGTTCTGCTCTATTCCCTCTCTCAATAGAACTTCCGAACTATCCGGGTTCGGCGAGTTCACCAAGTCAACTGTTTATCGAATGGAATTTGTACACACAGTCATTCTCTTCAGTGAACCGGTGGAGCGATCCAGGAGCTCCGACTTTCGGCGAACAGGATGCAGAGCGCCCTTTTGTTGGTACGAGTTCAGAGTGGTCTGGAAATCCCATCGACCTCGATCACGCAGAGATTTGCAACTTCCTCCTCTATCATGTGAATGTCACCAATGGAGTTTCCGAAAGTGCTCGCTATCACGCTCGTAAGCTGCTTGCAAAATTTGTTGATCCGGCCGTAGCGCCAGAGCTCGTTGAACCAGTAGCTCAAATTCTCATGGATACCCGGTTCAGCTATAGAGAGGCGACTCGGGCAATTCTCAAATCATCTGCGATGTTCTCTGATGCGGTAAAGTCTTCAGGATACATCTCTGGGCTAGACGTATTCATGCGAGTAATTAGGGCTCTCGATTTGACGCTCACGAACAATCCTGGTGAGCAGATCATGGTCTATCGACTCGGACAAAGTGCGAGTCGGGTGAATCACGATATCAAAGCACCTCCCTCTGTTTTTGGTTTCAACGAACTCGGCGACAACCGAGGAGCTGATATCAATCGTGGCGAAGCCGCATATGCCGAGGCAGTTTACCTTGGACGGTACGGGGAATTGTCCTATCTCCTTGACCTCTTTGAGGAAAACAAAGAGATACGTGGAGAAAATTGGAACAACGTCCTTCCAAAACTAAGGCCGGAAGCACGAGAAACCGTAGTGCACCTCAGTAACCTCCTCGGCGTTACTCTGACACCTGCTCAGATAGCTATCCTCGAATCCTATGCGACTACATTCAGAGGAAGCTCCGGTGGAGGAGATGACATTGTGAGAACCTGGGGATCTTTTTCAAATGCGAATTTCGAAGATGTCGTACGCATGAAGGTACCAGGAATCGTACAAATGATTCTGTTCACTTCGGGCTACGCATTTTAAGAGGAGATGTTATGGACAGGCGTAGGTTTTTACGAAATTCGATTGCAAGTGCCACAGCAGCATCAGTAGGAGGTTTGATCCCACGCTTAGCGCTCGCGGATTACAATCCAGCTCAGAACTTCCAAGGCGGCGCAACAAACGTCTATTGTAAGATACGCGCTCAAGGAGGATGGGACACATACTATGCCTTTCCGACTCGGGCTGGACACGTTCTCCACAGTACACTTGAATCCGAGCGGCCGACGCTATTTATCGACCCTTCCAATACCATACCAGTTGTAAATGGAGGCGATTCATTTCATCGCGCACTCCATCCAGATTGGCAGCCTATAAGAGACCGGAATGTTCCGATGGCACTGGTTGAAAACGTCGGGCTAATTGAAGGATCGCAGATCAATACGAATCGCTCGCACCAGATCGCTACCGATTTTTACGAACGAGGGTCGCATCTCAACAATTCAACAGATGCACGAGGACCCCTCGGACGGGCTTTGGATACTTCTGGTAAAGCTTTTGGCATTGGGACAAATACCGAGATGGTTGCGAGAAAAGGCTTTATCACGAATCAAAATGCATCGCGACCACTTGTGATCGGGAGCCTCGGAAGATTTGGATTTCAGAACATTAGTTACCGGTTTGATGACATCAATGCCTGTGAAACTGGGAGTAGTGGAAACTGCGTATCTCGTTACTGGGAAGACAATGAGTTAAAAGCCGAGAAGCTACGTGAGCTCGTGGGCGATCTCAACCTCAGCAATCGACCCATCATGCGAAACCTCTTCGACGCCTTCGGACGGACAGAGGGTGCCGTTCAAAAAATGCAAAGTTACGCTGCAATTGCTCTGAGCGGAGACTACGGCCCAGGGAGTTACTTTACCGATCAATGTCGGGATGCCGCTCGCCTTATTATTGGAGCGATGAACGATACCGACTTTGCGGGCACTCCGATTGTTGTTTGTCTCGACAAAGGAGGATTCGATACCCACGAAGGACAAGGGGAGGTCGACAATCTCCCAGCAAAAATTCGAGATTTTGCCCACGGTATTGCCGGAATGTATCATGAACTTCAGCTACGCGGAGTCTCAAATAGAGCCCTCTTTGCCATAGTTTCAGAGTTCGGTCGCCAAATCGTTGAGAACTCAGGCTATGGAACAGATCACGGAATTGCTCTTGATATTCCAGTATTCGGAGACAGAGTTGCTCCTCAAGTTGTGGAAAGCCCCCCGAGCTTGGCGACCCGGGAGGGAAATGCCGTCTTACCGACGCAGTCCTTCCAACGTGTAGAAAGCGCAATAATGCAAACCGTTGGGCTCCCGGAAAGCATCGCATATCCAAATCACGCACCAATAAGCGGCCTGCTCGTATAGTGCAAACAAATCTCCCGACAGTGATGAGAAGAACAGAGCTACTCGGCCTACTTTCCCTCCTCCTCATCGGCTTAGTAGTCGTTGAAAACGGCTATGCTACCGAACCAACTCGAACCAAGGAGAAGTTGGGCAAATCCCATATCTATTGTGATCTCGAGGGAGATCAAGTGCGATTGGTATTACAGAAGGGAAAGCGATTTATTTCTGGTAGTCGCTTCATCCAATGGAGATCAAAGAAGGTAACGAAGCTCTTTGGTGAAGAGAAAGGGCTGCGCACTAAACGAAAACTTACGAAGATATATCAGAGACTGAATCCTTCAGAAATCTGCGACGGCTTAATCACTCAAGGGCCAACGCCGCCAACACCTGGTGGTGGCAGTGGCGGAAGCGGAGGAGGAGGCAATACCTGCGCTATCTCCCTCAGCAGCGCAAACACTGAGCTCTCTGAAGGAAGCCATGCCGCTACTCTCCTACAACTTCAAACAGATTGCTCCGGTCCAATTCGGTATTCAGTTCTACAACAATCGGGACTCTTTCACGGAGCACTCGACGGAAACTCCCTAGAAGTTACAGCTCCGAACTTTTCCGGTGAAGAACCTATTTGGATTCGTGCAACCGACATCTCTGGCTCATACGCTGATGCTGTATTCGTTTATCGTACAACACCAATCATCCATTCCGTACGTGTTATTGATCATCAATTTATTCCTGCAAACATCACTGTTGATGAGGGGGATGTTGTTCAATGGAACTGGGAGGCGGATTTTCACGATGTTGAAGCTGGTACTTCCATAACAAATCCGACAAACGCTTTTAGCTCAGGGCTCTTGAATCGCGGTGCATTTTTTCAAGTAGGATTTACGAGACATCTCCTCAATACCTTTCCGGAAGCAGGAGATGAGTATAACTACTTTTGCAACCCGCATTTCTCGATGGGAATGAATGGAAAAGTTTCGGTAGTTCGGCAGCCCCATTATTTCCTTGCAGCAGCAAACCCTTTTGAAGCTGGAGATGGAGAGTCTTCAACTCCTGAGGCGAATTGCCTCTTGGAATTTCGAGAGAGCATGATTGAAGTGCAGTGCAGCTATCAAACAGAACTCGATCAGCTAGAGCTTGGAATTGGCGATCTCAACGAGCAGTCCGGAACTATTTGTAGTCATACTGTCGAATCCGGAAATAAAGTAGCTTGCATCCTGTCAAGCAACGAGCGCGACATGCTCTTCAACGGTCAACTCTTTGTTCGGCTCGGAGGTGAAAATCTCACGCAAATTCGAGGACAAGTCCTGCTCTGGAGTGGAAGTTCGCAGATAGAGGGTCAAGTAAGAGACACACTAGGCGAACCACTAGCTGGAGTCCAGGTTTCGGACGGCTTCCGAACATCAATTACTGATGCCGTCGGACGCTACATCATTACCGATGTCCCGAATGGGGTGTATCAACTTACAGCCGCTAAGGAGGGATATCTCATCTCCCCGGACGCCTTCGTGAGTCCTGCGGTAGTGAATGGTACTGATGTCAATTTGCGCACATTCACCGCGACCATCAATCAATAGCTCCTCAAAAAATGACTCTAGGGAGTAACAATACTCAAAGTCTCACCGCTATAGGTTCCGTCTGGAATCACTGTAGGAATCCTGTTATCCGCTTGATAGCGAGTAATGAGATTGTAAACAGCCGTATCAGTTGCCTGCACCTTTGCCAACGTATTGAGACGCCATTCTCCTTCGATATCACTCAGTCTTCTCGGCCCATTCTGCGCACCGAGCATCGAAGTGAAAGCCCAATAAAAGTATTCTGTTGCCTGGCAACCGTAATCACAGGTGTTATCGTCATAGGTATACCAGGCCCCGTTTGGATAGCTGGACGGAATAGAGGTAAACCTTCCCCCACGCGCGGTATCCATCGCATTCGCCAATGTTGTTCCAACCTCTTCACCAAAATCGTTCGGGTATACTGCTGCATAGCCCTCATGAGAGATAATGTGAAGAATCTCTTCAAGCGCAAAGTCAAAGCCATCGCCGCCGGGAAGTACCGTTTCCCGAGCATAGAGATTTTGGGAAGCGAAAGAACCTGGTGGATCAAAACCCTCCTCATCGGACTCATTGGCAAACATAACGAGAGTAGCTGATTTATTCGTAAGCGCCGTTGCGACATCCGCATTATCGGGAGTGCCATCCTCGTTGTTATCAAGATACTCCGCCATTACCCTTGCCGCATGAAGCACCTTGGCGTCCGAAACTTTGCTCGTAGCACAAATTCGGATGTTGTGATTCAGCGACTGGAACAGATTTACCTGCTTAGCGAATTTGCTTGTCGGACAGGTGAATGTACCGGCCTCTCCACTGCTACCACCGGACCCCGAACCACTACCGCCAGAGGATCCGGAATCGTCCTCAAGACAGCTCTCAATAGCAGAAATCGTCTCTTCGAGAGCTGTGATTCTCTCTTCCAATTCCTCAACAGAACGGCCGAACTCTTCAAACCGATCACGTTTACGCTCAATCCGATCCCTCTTCCTTTCCTTCTTGTTGAGCAGGCGATTAACTCTTCGATCACTTAGCTCTCTATTTCGGGAGAATATCGCTCCATCTGTGCAAGTAAAATTTGTTCCAGGTATGGACGTTTGCGCAAAAGCTGAAGCAGTCGCCAAGAGAAATGCAGAGAGCAGTAAAACCCAAACAGTAAGACAGTGAAGATTCCGATAAACCATACTCATCCCTTACTCATTCCAAACGACCCATATCTAACGGAGGCATCTCGTGTGCAGTTTAGGATTGTCACCGAAAGAATTATCAAATGTACGATAAGTCACTGAAGAGAGGAGATGATGATCAAAGACTCTCGAGGAGAGTATCCAAAAAACTATGGACGAACCGACGAATAGAGGCTCTGCGATTCGTTTTTAGATGAAATGTAACGCATAGTGCGCAAAGGGATGCAGCAAGCATTTGAACGGCATGGGAGATCTACTTTCCGCCTTGAAGAGTTACATCATGCAAATACTGAACCAGCTCACTCTTTGTGTGCGTTCTTGGCAGAGATTCATAGGAAATCGGAGCTCGAATATCAACGCTCACCGATTTCCCCGTCAGTCTCCTTGTTTCACGTAGAAACAGTGCTAAACGAAGATCTAAGTGTATCTGACTTGCCAAATGAAACAGCCATGAATTCTCTCCATGAAAATATAGCGGAAGCACCGTTGCTTTAGACTGTTGAACAAGTTTTGCAAGAAATATTCCCCACGGAAGTTCCCGAAGCTCACCAAAACCATTCCTTCTCGTAGCAACTCCTCCACCTGGAAACAATATCACCGCTTCTCCTCTTGAAAGGGTACGGAGTGCCTCCTTTCTCATCTCGACGTTCTGCCTTGAAGCCTCACGAGTCTCACGGAAATCGATCGGGAGAAAATACTTCATGAGACTCTTCTCTGTACAAAGCACTTCGTTGACGAGCACTTGAAAATGCGGCCTCAAGGTAGAAGCTATTTGTGAAGCGATGACGCCATCAACGAGGCCAAATGGATGATTGGCGATTATGAGCAGTGGTCCTTCTTTTGGAACCCCTTTTAGGTTCTCTCCTCCTGTCACATCCGGAGTGATGCGCAGCTTGTTGAGAACCGCCTCCCAGTAGGGAATGCCAGTATCGATGACCGCAAGCGCCTCTTCGTAAAGAGCCTCTAACTGAGCTCTGCCAGTGATCCACTCGATGGCACCAATGACCAGCTGAGCATGAAGCGGGTCATCTTCTCGCAGGTAACTTAAATGGCCACGTCGTGAAGCATTCACCTATACAACTCACGGCAGAACGAGTGAAAAAAAAGACTGCCAGATCTTGCATCTCCGATACTTATTCGTGAATACACGATCCTCCATCAACATAACCCACCGGTATCACTAGTAATTTGGTCATCTGTGTGAGTGAGCCCCCTTCAAAGCCTCTTAAAAACTTCGTGTCTCATATCAGAATCGAAATTCATAATGCTTTCTTAGTCCATAAACCCCTTATAACATTACTGCATACTATGTTAGCTCAAGTCGCCAAAGCTCTATCCGCAGCAGTCTCTGCTGGCTTACAGAAGCCGGCTCAGGTGCTTGCGCTCTCTCTCGCAGCAGCAGCGGCTCCAATTCCAGGGCTTACTGCGAATATCGGTCGTTCTATTGCAAAGGTCTCTGGGGCATCTCTGGATGTTGGTAGTTCTTTAATCGACCTCTCTCAGGCTTCTTTTGGATCTGGAGCTGGTATGGCCACTCGAGCGAGTTCACTTTCAGCTATGTCGTTAGTGAAAGCAACGAATACCGAAGCCTTCTTTATGGGAGGCAACATGGGCGGTGGTGGTGGCTTTAACTTCCAAGCCGTCAACGATGCTGCTGCAAGTAGTGCTTCCATGAGCTCAGCTCTTAACGCACAGAGAGCATCGGCAGCAGCCGCTATCCAGAACAACTAGCGACGTCCCTAGCCTTAAATATCACACATTCCGAGGATGTGTCCTTCTTTTTCCTAGCCTTCTTTTTAGTTAACGTAGTGAGGAACCCCACTACAGAAGAGAGGTTATTAGTGAATAAGCTAGCTATTCTTTTTGTTATTCTCATTGGACTCGTGGCTGGAGCATTTCTCTTTCCGGAGCGACTAGGCACCGAAGGACTGGCGGATCTGAAACCCCCAACCGCCACCATTAAAAGAAATAAGGATGCCCTCTTTATCACGGTGTCTGACGAACTTAGTGGGCCTTCAAAGATCACCTTGCAGGTATCTCAAAATGGAAACGTCATCCAGACCCAAGACCTTCTTACCGAATATCGCAACAACAATACCGAGTACTTCAATATTCAAATTCAGAGTTTTCAAGGAAAAGCAAAGGAAGGTCCCGTCGATTTTACCATCTCGGCCGTAGATAATTCTCTTTGGGCGAACACGAATAGCGCCTCTACGAACATTACCCTCGATTTTACTAGACCACAGCTCGCTCTTCACTCGATACAGCATCGAATGTATGCCGGAGGAGCGGAGCTCATCCTCTTTGATGCAAAGGACAATGTCGAACTGCAATCCGTTTACCTAGATGTAGACGAAGACCTGCGTTTTTTTCCAATTCGACTCGCCGAAGCGGACAAGAGATTTGCCAGTCGTCCGGATCTCCATGCGATTCTGTTTGCTACCCCTAGAGGGTTTCCAAAGGAGAAGTTCGCACCGAAGATCACCGCTACCGATACTTCAGGGAATTCCATCTCACTTCCGATACGGATTACCTTTGTTGAGCAACCCCTCATAAAATCTAATCCCAACATCTCTGAAGATTTTGTAAATACAAAGATCCCTCCGCTTCTGGATGAAATGAAAAACCTTGGGCTTACCGATCCATCAGCAGAATACTTTCGTGAAGAACAATTTAAGCTCGTAAACGAAACATATCGGAACGACCTCGGATTTAAGCTTAGAGAGCTTTTTCGTAAGCAAGGAGTTCGGCCAATCATCCCCGAGGGCCCCTTCACCCGGCCAATGGCTGGAACACTCACTTCAAAGTTCGGGGAAGCTCGATCGTATTCATATAAAGGTTCGGAAATCAGCCATTCTACTCACGATGGTCAGGATATCGCCTCCGTAAAAGGCGATAAGGTAATGGCCACAGCGGCAGGACAGGTAATCCTCGCTCAGCAATCATTTGGGATTTACGGAGGAGCAGTCGTAATTGATCACGGATTTGGAATCGGGAGCCTTTATGGGCACCTTTCAAATATCGTCGTAGAGGAAGGGCAACAGTTAACAAAAGGTGAAATTCTCGGAAACAGTGGAGAGACAGGACTTGCGGGAGGTGATCACCTACATTTTGAAATTCGAATTCAAAATGTCCCCGTTACCCCAATTGAATGGTGGGACAACAAATGGTACCAGGATAATATTCTTTTGAAGTTAAACGACCCTGAGCTACTTCCCCAGAGTGAGGAAGTAGCTCAGTAATTTTTCAGATCTCCTCTACCTAGGGTAAGGTAGAAGTTGAAAGCGGAGTTTCCTCAGCAGTTTCAATGGCAAGAGCTGCAAGGGTTGAGATCGAACGCTTTAAGCGTCTCGACAACTTCCTGGCACCCGTCCTTCGAAGAATCTTCGTAAGAGAGTCACCGATGCGCTCCAAGGATCCTACTGCATCAATATAGTTCTGCCGTCCGGTCCCGAGTTCAGAAACCGACACAAGTGGACCAGCTTCACAACTTTGCGTCACCGTTGGAATGCTTTCCCAAATGCTCCAAGCATTTAGGGCTTCTACTTTTGAATCCGCGAGCAATGCACGAATTCTCGCCCGATCCTTTGTACCACGCTTCTTTGCCCGTCGCGCGGTAACGGTATTCAAGCTATCAAGACGCTTACCGAATCCATCAAGCTCAGCAAGGAGAGCGGTATTGTCAGCCTGAACACACTCGACCTGACGTACCCGCAAGTCTACCTGACACTCTGTAGGAGGGAGCCCATAAATTGTACCAGCACAAGAAAAATCAACGTGCACAGCATCTCCAGGCGCAACTGCCAAAGTGGAGATCTGGAACTCGACCTTATCCTGATCGGAGATAGTAGCGCCACTTGGGAAAGACGCTGTCGAACCAGAAGGAAGAGCGCTATAGCTAATTTTCGCTTCTCCCGACTCCGGCAAAACACAAAGTCCCTCAAGGCTAACGGTCTCGCCAACGATGAATTCATTGCTCACGCTGTTGACTGAGGCTGTTGAAGTAATGTTGGCGGCACACTCTGGCTTGTAAGGAAAACCGATGAGCGCGGCATCAATACCACCCATCTCTTCGAAATCGTACGAAGTAAGGTGACCAAACGAATCGTACTGCGCAGAGAATTCGCTAAAGACATAAAACCAAATTCCCACTGCCCCAGAGGACTTGAGACCTTCCCAACTCACCTGGTTAACTGATGGATAAAGAGGAATATGACTATTGATAGTGCTTGTATCGATTAGAAAATCCAGCGTTCTCTTCCCATCAGTTACAGTGGAAGAAAGCGAAAGGACTTCTGGAATACTAGCATCACCTTCGAAGATAATGTCACCAGGCTGAATTCCTGGTTGAACACTCCCATCAAACATACTGTTGAGGGGATCCGCCGGATTATACGTTGAAACCAAAATTCTCGGATTATTAGAATCTACAGCATCAATAAATATGACTGCATAGACACCCTGTTCAGCTGGAGCACCACCACTGTTAAGCACCATGAAGAATCCCTTAGGAAGTGGCTTCCCATTCTCAGGTGAAATCACAGCTTGAGCTTTCAAAGTCTGATTCGTCTCATCAAGCTCAAAGATAATCGTTTCGAGCAGCCCTTGTCCCGTCAGCGAAAATCCCGGCTGAAGATTAAAAATCCCAACTTCTCGGATATCTGCTTGGACAGAGCCTCCAAAACAAAAACACGCTGCAACGAGTGCGAAAACACTACGAAGCAAAAAGACACGGTATATGGAACGAGCGGTTAACATCTAAATCCCCTCTTCTATAAGTTAAAGGTACAGTTTCGTTGTCAGCGAATTGGAAGAAGTTATAAGGCTTGAGAGCAAAATAACCCGCCTCTTCCAAGATGCGGACAATATCCCCCCCTACATTCGTTGCACAAGTATGCTTGGAGGAACGAACTAATCAAAAAAAAGAAGTGGCCGTTTTCTCGTCGTTTTTGGAAACATTTTCGACTTTCCACCCTAAATGGGTGATTTATGACGATTTTGTGGGTCAAAATAACCCAATTGAATTTCCTCGATTTTGACCAAACTACCCGAGGTATCCTCGCTGGCGAAGTGCCTTTTTCAGTCCAAAATTATTCGCAAGTTGAATAGCGAGGCCAGGCCGTACATTTATCTCAAGAAGGAGCGGTCCCAGCTCCTCATCGAGAACGAGATCCGCTCCAAGATATCCTAACTGAGTAAGCTCAAAACAAGATGAAGCTATCTCCTTAATTCTCCCCCACTCCGGAATTTGCACTTCGGCAAGTTTAGCAGAGGTATCGGGGTGTTCTGAAATTCGGCGCGATCCCAAAACTCCTCCATACGTAATCCCGGTCTCTATATCAATTCCAACACCAACGGCTCCCTGATGTAGATTCGCCCGACCTTTGGAATGAGAAGTCGGAAATCGCCCCATCGCCAATACTGGTGTACCTTGAAAAACGATTAAGCGAAAATCGGGAACTCCTTGGTAACTAAGCGCTGAAAGAACATTGGAAAACTTCACTCGATATTCAATAAGCATCCAATCTGGCTTACCACCAAGGCTAAACAATCCGTGAAGAATTTTTGCGCTATGCTGCTTAAGATCTTCAAGAGAAAGCGTTTTCCCAGATACTGTGACAAACTTCTCTCCGTCACGTTCTGCAACTACCAGAACACCATTGCCTCCCGACCCGCGGCACGGCTTTAAAACAAACTCCGAATACGGCTCTAACATTTGTCCTAAATACTTCAGGTCTCCGATAAATCGTACTTTTCCATACAGTTCAGGAGTCGGAATCCCAACCTTCGCTGCAAGCTGTTTGGTAATGAACTTATTGTCGGCAAACCGATAGTTCTTCCGTCGGTTCTTCTCACCGATGAGGCGAACATTTCGCTCATTCATCCCGAGAATACCGGCCTTTCGAAGAGACCAAGGCCAGGCAAAAAGTGGCTTCACGAAACCTCCTGGCCAAACTCTCTAAATCGAATAAGCTCAGTAAGTCGATATCCGGTATAGCGACCGAAGATAATTGCGACGCCAAGTACCACGAGATTGAACTCCGGAAAGGTAAAGAAAAGATACTGTATCTCTTCTTGGGATAGCACAGCAAAACAAGCTATCGCACTGATAATGGTACTCACCAATCGTCCAAGAGCAGTCACAAGTCCAAGTTCATCGAGAATAATGGTAAGTCGCTCCACCATCATCGTAAGGACGATTATTGGGAACAGGGTCACTTGCAATCCGGGATCCCAAGAGAGATCGAAACTGATCTGCGTAATGATGTAAAAGAGAATCATCACCGTGGTCAGTACCGCAGCGAGCCTGGGTACAAGCAACATGTGAAGCCAGTCAGCTGCAATTCGGGCAACACATCCAGCTCCCACGATAAACAGGGTAAGTAATATTCCAGGGACAACCCCCGTCTGAAGGAACGAGAGGCCAAGAAGTGCCGGCATAAACGTTCCGAAGGTGACCAATCCGATAAAATTCCGTATGACACACACCGCGAGTGCCGCGAGAGGGAGAAGCAGTGTGAGCTCAAAAAGTGCCTGGGAAGAAAGCGGGAGTCGTTGCAAGCTCAGATAGCGAATAATTGTATTGTCGGACGAAAAGCTTTCAATTGCGACATCCGGACTCGAGACAACGGCACTCGCTAAACTCACCCGAATATCGTCGAGCGCTCGCTCTGACTTTAAGATTTCGTTCTGCCCTCCCCAGGAAAAATAGTTCCTAGCCGGTTCAATCCGTTCAGTACGAAAATCGTAGAGGAGCTCCGTCTTATCCTTCGCAACAAAAAAGATGACATGGCGAAGCTCGATAGAAGACTGAAAGCCAGAAAGCGGAGCCGCGAACGAGGGATAAGCGGGGAGATCTTGATGAGATAGGAACATCGCGATAACTCGCGCAAAGTCCTTTATCGTCAACTTGGAAAGACCGGTTGCCTCTTGTAGCCAATCCTTAAGCTCAGCACTCCTAAGACTCCGTACTAAATTCGGTATGCACTCCGCCGAACGCTCAGCCGTCAACTCTGTGGCCTTTACACAGTGCTGTACCAAGATTTTTTTAAACTTCTTAAGATCCTCATCCTTTAACTGAATGGAATCCAGATCGGTAGGAAAGGAAAGAGGCGTCTTCCGCTTTTCAAGAGTTAATCGATACTCTGCCGAAAGCTCTTGATTTCGATCAGACCTCGTTGAAAGGATTCCTACCCTCCGATCGTCCTCCTTTAAAATCACCAGGGAAAACTTTCTACTATTAATCTGCTCATCGACAACCCGCCAATACCGACTCTCCTCTGGAAGCAAGAAACGGAATTCTCGACGCTTCACCTGGTCATCGCGAGTTTGCGGGGCCTCAAATAAAACCGATAGCTGAATCAAATCACTTTTCTTCTCTTGTTGAAGCAGGGGAAGACCAGTTTCCTTCATATGGGTTCGCACGAGCAGGAGGCCAGGAATTATGAACAGGCAACCCATAATCCAGGTGAGAATCGAATAACGGCTCATATTTTATCTCCCGCCGCCTGACAGGACGGTCCAAAAGTAAACGACCTTGAAGAATCGACCACAAATTTTCCTGCGAGAAAATTTCGCCCAATCAACACTGGGTACTCAAAATGAGAACGATCGACCAAAGTAAACTCAATCTCCTCGAATTGCGCTCCGACACAAACGACCAACTTTACAACAGGACGGACCTGAAGGGTTCCTTTTTTGGTTTTTATCTTGGCCTGTCGAGCAAGAGGAAGCTGAAGAACCTGATCCTTTCCGTTGTGATCCTCAATCCGAAACTCAACAACAGTTTTGCCAGAGTTGCCGATAAACAACTTCATATCAGAGGCATGAAGCGACGAAGTATCCGCTCCAGTATCTAACTTCGCATCAAGAATCGCCTCAAATTCTGGAAACGAAACCTGTTCAACCCATCCCAGGGAGTCTTTCTTTGGAGCAAGGAAAATATCCGATGAACAAGATAAACTTAGCAAAGAGAACACGATCAGCACGCACACTAAACCCGAGATCCGACCTCGAGAAGGAGTGCCTGTCCTACGCCTTTCCACAGTGTCGCCCTTACTCACAGTGCAACTCATGAAGATTTTTTAGAAGATTTCTTCGTCGCAAGATCTTTACAGTCAGGCATTGCGGCATGAGTTGTCGATGGATCAATTACCGCTCGTCCTGCTAACACTCGACGCCCGAGACGGACCTCTTGCTCAAACTTCGATCTATCAACCAACCGGAATTGTGGAGTGAGTTGGAACTTCCCAAGACAAAGTGGCATTCGAACCACAATTGGTTGCTTTTTCCCGTCGGGCTTGGCCTTATCGGCAATCACCTTCACCTTAAAATCTTTAGTGGTACCCTTCTTCCCACGCAGAGCAAAGGAAGCATACTTCTCCCCATTTTCCTCTTTCACCTTGAGATCCAATACGCCAAGTTCGGAAAAGTGATGCACAGGACTCATGAGCGCTTCAAGGTCAACATCACCAGCAATGACCACATGCTCGATATATCCGAGCACTACCCGCCCCTGGACCATCGGGACTTCCTCAGCCTTTTCAGCAATAGCAAAAAAGGGTGACCCGACAAGAAATACAAACAGCAACAACCATAGGGCATTCTTTTTCATGGGCTACGCAGCTCCCTCACCAAAAAGCTCTTCTAACTTAGAGAAGTTAGACGTCTCTCCGATAAGAATCAACCTTGCCCCACTTTCAATGCGCGTATCCTTATCAGGATTGAGATAGGTATTGCCGCTAGGCGAGATCATCGCAGCAACATTTACCCCAGCGTATTTTCGAAGAGCGGCCTCTTCTAGAGTCTTCCCGGTCAAACGAGACTTCTCGGGGACCACTATCTGCTCAAGGGCAAGTCTTTTTCCGTCAGCCCCGGTCACTATCTCCAAGAAGTCATTGACATGTTGGTGGAGTATCTTTTGAACGATTCGCCCTCCACTGACTCGATAGGGAGCGATTATCTGATCTGCGCCTGCCCTTCGGAGCTTCACTTCGTTCGAGGAAACCTCTGTTCGAGCGATGATATGTATCTTCGGATTGAGGTTCCGAGCCGAGAGGGTGATAAAAACATTTTCTGCATCCGAGGAGAGAATGGCGAGCAAAGTCTTCGCTTTCTTAATACCTGCTTTGAGTAATACATCATCAGCATGTGCATTTCCTTTTACATTCAGCAAACCTGAACGCTCGGCTTCCTCGATAAGTGCGTCATCGATCTCTACGATGACTATCTTCTCTCCATGATCGACCAACTCCTCAACGACGTGATGAGCAAGACTGCCGAACCCACACACGATGATGTGGTCACTCATCTCACTGATCTGCTTCTCCATCTTTGCTATCCTCCGATGCTTGAACAGTTCGCCTTCGAGAGCCGTCTGACCGATCACCCCAAAAGCATATACGGTAATGCTCATCGCCATGATGATAAAGAAGGCAGCAAAGATTCTCCCTTCTTCCGACATTGGGAGCACCTCACCGTAACCTACCGTGCTTATGGTGATGACAGTCATGTAAAATGACTGCAACAAGGTCCAGCCCTCGATGAGTTCAAAACCGAGAGTTCCTACAACGAGAAGAGCAAAAAGGAGATACGCTGCCAGGTAAAACCCGCGGGTACGCTCGGTTATCCAACGTCCATTCTTCAACATGGAGAGCAATGTATCACCGCCATTGGAGATGGCGAAGAGTGAAAAAAAGCCTGGTGACGCCTATGCAAAAGGGGCCAAAAAGGCAGAGACGGCCGGAGCAGCCTAAATTACCCCATGTCTTTTACCGACCTTCTCAAAGGCAGCAACCGCTCGTTCAAGATCTTCCCGGCTATGAGCCGCTGACATCTGAACCCTGATCCTTGCTTCCCCCTTCGGTACCACCGGATAGGAAAAGCCAATCACGTAAATCCCTTCTTCCAGGAGGTCATCAGCCATAGCGCTAGCAAGTTTGGCATCACCAAGCATTACCGGCACGATAGGATGGACATCCCCTTTTAGGGTAAAGCCGAGCTCGCCCATCGTCGCCCGGAAATAACTGGTATTTTGTTGAAGGCGATCGCGGAGATCAGACGTCTTGGTCAAAAGATCCAGACAAGCCAACGCCGCAGTCACGATTGCCGGTGGTAGTGAATTACTAAAGAGGTAGGGACGACTTCGTTGTCGAAGTAGCTGGATAACCTCGGAAGGTCCAGTAGTAAACCCACCAATACCGCCACCTAGCGCCTTTCCAAGCGTGGAGGTGATAACGTCGACTCGCCCAGTTACCCCGCAGTGCTCAACCGAGCCTCTTCCCGTCGGACCAAAGAATCCAGAAGCGTGGCATTCATCTACCATGACCATCGCTTCAAATTGATCAGCGAGATCGCATATCTTCTTCAGATCTGCGACTTCCCCATCCATGGAGAAAACACCATCTGTTGCGATCATCACTTTCTGCGCCCCATCTGCTCGAGCTTGCTTCAGCTGCTCTTCGAGATGGCTGAGATCTGAATGATCGTAACGGTACCGCTTAGCCTTACAGAGTCGAATGCCATCGATAATGGAAGCATGATTAAGAGCATCGCTCACAATTGCATCCTCAGCTCCAAGCAACGGTTCGAAAACACCACCGTTTGCATCAAAACAAGCGGCGTAGAGGATAGTATCCTCGGTGGAATGAAATTCAGCGAGCCGCTTTTCGAGCTCTTTATGAATGTCCTGCGTTCCACAGATGAAACGGACGGAAGAGAGTCCGAATCCGTGAGAATCGAGCCCCTCCTTTGCTGCGGCAATGAGGTCTTTGTTATCAGAAAGTCCGAGGTAGTTGTTCGCACAAAAATTAAGCACATCACCTCTTGTGACTCGAATGTGTGCAGACTGAGGTGAGGTAATTACTCGCTCTTCCTTATACAAACCAGCGGAACGAATCTCGGCCAAAACAGAAGCATACGCGGCTTTACTATCATCTGAATACATCGGGAACCTCCTATGCTGCTTTTCTTAGACCTGGAAGAAAATAATCGGTAAAAGCCGTTTCCAAACTATGGCAAGCACTCCATCCCCAATCCTTCTGAGCAAGGGAGTCGTCAATGTCGTCCGGCCACGAAGCCACCACATTATCTCGCCATTCAACCGGTTCAAAAGAGATTTGGGCTTTTGGAAAGTGCTTCAACACCTCCTCCCGAAGCTCAGCAGCAGAAACAGAGAACCCACGCACGTTATACACCGAGCGGGTAAGCTTGTCGGCATCCGCTTCAGCCAACGACGTAAGCGCTGCAATGGCATCAGGCATAGTCATAAACGGCAGTTTACTATTCGAAGAAACAAAACATCCGTATGCCTTTCCATCATTCGCATGATGAATCATCTCGGCCGCATAATCGCTCGTGCCTCCAGTCGGAAGCGTATCGATACTGATAAGTCCCGGATATCGAAGGCTACGGAAATCGAGATATTCGCCCGAGCATCTTCGGGTAAGATATGCCCCTACCTGTTCGGTAAACAGCTTCTGTATTCCATACAAAGTCTCCGGCTGAAGGCACTCATCTTCCGTTAGTGGACTCCGAAGCCTCGCCTTGTCCGCAGAGCCGTAAACCGCAATAGAGCTCGGGAAAAGAAATCGCGTAGGACTCTTTCGTTCTTTCCCTGCGTTGTAAGCAAGTTCGAGCAAAAACCCGGTTCCGTCCACATTCACTTTCTGCGACAGGAATGGGTTTTTCTCTGCAGCTGACGAAAGGAGTGCTGCAAAGTGGAACACCATATCAAACTTATGTTCATCAAATAGAGACTGCAAAAGATTTTGGTTACAGAGATCGCCGTGAACAGTACGAACCCCCGCAAGCGGGCAAACGTACTTCTCATTGACGTCAAGGGCCACGACCTTGGCACCAGCTTTGACAAGGTGAGAGAGAAGTGCGGAACCTAGCTCTCCTCCTGCTCCTGTCACAAATACCGAACGATTCTTCATACAGTACCTCCAAAAGACCGGCAGAACATAATACTTTCCAAGTTTATCTTCAATGAAAGGGTCACTATACTTGCGCGAGTAGCACGAAAATCGGAGGTACCAGGGATGTCCGGTCGCCCAATTCTCTTTGAGCCATTCAAGATTAAGTCCGTGGAGCGGATGAACTTTTCGACGGAAGCAGAGCGAAAAGCATGGATCCAAGAAGCCGGGTACAATGTTTTTTCCCTGAAGGCCGCCCAAGTCACAATTGACCTATTAACTGACTCGGGAACAGGGGCCATGAGCGATGCTCAATGGGCAGAGATGATTCGAGCCGACGAGTCATACGCGGGGAGTCGAAACTACCTCGAATTAGAGGAAACTGTTCAGGCGATGACAGGGCTTCCCTTTGTAATTCCGGTACACCAAGGAAGAGCAGCAGAACACCTCCTTTTTTCTGAGCTCGTCGCACCCGGCCACATCATTCCTTCAAATAGCCATTTCGATACCACACTTGCCAACATAGAGGACCGCGGCGGCGAAGGAATAAATCTTTTAACCGAGCTGGGACGGGACCCATTTGCCGAGGCCCCCTTTAAAGGGAACATGGATGTTGATGCTCTAAAAAATCTCTTAGAGCAGCGTGCTAAAGACGTTCCATTTGTAATGCTCACCATTACAAACAACTCCGGCGGTGGACAGCCGGTAAGCCTTTCGAATATTAACGCTGTTGCCAACCTCTGCAGGCAGTACAAGAAACTGTTCGTACTCGATGCATGCCGCTTTGCTGAAAATGCATTTTTCATTAAAAAGCGCGAGCCCGGCTATGAAAACCGAACACCAAAAGAAATTGCGCGTGAGTGCTTTGATCAATGCGACATCATGACCTTCTCGGGAAAGAAAGACGCTCTCGCGAACATTGGTGGTTTACTCTGCCTAAGGAGTGAATCGCTGGTAGACAACCTCAAGAATAGATTAATTGTGACTGAAGGATTTCCTACCTACGGAGGACTCGCTGGATACTCGCTTGCAGCCATGAATCAAGGGTTAAAAGAAGTCCTTGACGAACGGTACCTCGAGTATCGGTTACGCACTGCAGAATGGATGGTTGAGAAACTTGCCAATGCGGACATTCCAGTTATACGGCCCGCGGGAGGACATGCGTTGTACATTGAAGCCTCAAAGTTTTTCCCTCACATCGAACAGCGGCACCTCCCGGGTATAACTCTTGCTGCAGAATTATACGTCCAGGGTGGAATACGAGCTTGCGAACTCGGTACTGTAGCTTTTGGAAAAACTCTTCCCGATGGAAGCCAATCCTCCCCCCCTCTCGATCTTGTACGACTGGCTCTCCCGAGAAGGACCTATACCGAAGCGCACATGGGATTTGTAGTAAACTGCGTTATCGACATCTTTAAGAAGAGAGAGAGCCTTAAGGGATATACCTTTGAGAAGGAATTCCCCGTAATGAGGCATTTTCGCTCTACTTTCCGACCCTTGAAATAGCCTTTCCGGAGAGACTTTCTTAACCCACTGAATATTTGATAAGGTCAGCGGCCAATCGTTCTTGGGGGCTTGGCTTATGGCTGATACTACGGTGGGCACAGAATCAAATCTTCAGGTTGCTGCTGACAAAGCAGCGGAAGAACTACAGCAATCTGTCATCGCTATCGGGCAAGGAGACTTTAGTAAGGTTGGGGATCTCGTTGTGGATTATCTCTTACCGGTCGCTGGGGCTCTACTCCTCCTAATAGTTGCGTACTTTGTTAGCTCCTTTGTCTCCCGACTTGCGAGTAAACCGATAACCAAAAGAGTGGATGAAACTGTTGGGCGTTTTATTGGTAAACTCGTCTTCTACTCGCTCATGACTTTTACCGTCCTTGGGGTCCTTGGCATGTTCGGGGTGAGCGTCGCGAGCTTTGCTGCCGTGATAGCAGCTGCAGGATTTGCGATAGGCCTCGCATTCCAAGGGACACTAAGCAACTTCTCGGCGGGCATTCTCCTACTCGTTTTCCGGCCCTTTAAGGTGGGGGATGTCGTCAATGCTGGAGGTATCACCGGGAAGGTATATGAAATCGATCTCTTCACGACAACATTCGATACTTTCGACAATAGACGGATCATTGTTCCGAATAGCTCCATATCCGGAAATACGCTTGAGAATGTAACCTATCACTCCGAACGAAGGGTCGACGTCTTTGTCGGTGCCGAATACAGCGCTGACATAAAAAAAACGCGGGCAGCTCTTACTCAAGCTGCGGAATCACTCAGAGAACATCTCATTGATCGGGACGGTCGAGGATATCAGGTGTATCTACTCGATCTTGCAGAATCCTCGGTAAACTGGGTGGTCAGGTTTTGGACTCCTGCTGACATATACTGGGAAGTGAAAGAACGTCTTATAGAAGCAGTAAAGAATTCGCTCGATAGTGCCGGTATCGGCATCCCATTTCCTCAAATGGATGTGCACATCAAAAAGTCTGACATCCTAGAAAATCTTAAAGCTGTCGGAGAGTGAGTTGTTCTCGCCAGGAATCTCCCGCGGAAAAACCTATTCGAATCACGAAATCGTAGAACTCGCTACCGATCTCCAGAGGCATTCTTGTCGAGAAGAAGCAAAGAAGATTCTTGGGGCAGCAAATGTTGTCGACCCTCGGTATAAGGGCACCCGAGCAACGTTCCAATTGGGCTATACTGGAGGCACAGAGTTCGTTGAGGCGTATTTGGAACATCCACAGTTGGCGGGCGGATGGCTGCCGTTGACCGAAACATTTCTTCCCACGAAATTTCTTCCGGATCATAGAAAGGTTGACGATTTTGAGTTTCGTCGATGGAAAGCGGATTATTGCAAAGCTGGATTCGCAAGCATGTCCTATTCCGTCGAGCCGACCGGGCGCCTTGACGCGAACTTTCGATGTGAGCCTGACGATACAGCACTTGTCCTAGCTGGGATTACCCGAGGACTTCGAAGCCCCGTCTTTGATTTTGGAATGACGAGCGCGTCTTGCTGGATCACCCCCAAGGGAAATTCCTTTGCAGGCGAGAAGGTTGAGCATCAGGTGCGACTTTCATTTCCAGCGGATGAAATTGGTGCTGCGACTGTCGCGAATATTTTCGATCGTCTCCGACTCTTGAATCCGAAATCCATTGCCAATGAATCGACAGAACTCACGGAAGAGTACAACAGTATGCTTTGGCCATTGGCTCTCTCAGGATCATCGCAGTTTTTGCAATTGCACCTCCGGTAGCCCCCTAGATCGTTCCAAACAGTGAGAAAGAGAGGGCTGGAAGTGCAGTCGAAAGGATGAACAGTAACGTACCGGCGGTCCAACGCTCGAGGAGTACAAGTGCAGCACCGCAAAGAAACGAGGCTATTCCACAGGTCCTCGCAAGCATAAGCGACAAGGCGAACACCCAGTGACTCAAGCTTTCGCTGTAAGGGGTATCAAAATAGGCAGAGAGAGCGAGAAAAAAAGCTGAAGCCAACAACCCTCCGCATCCGACCCGAATAACAATTCGCGCAGCATGCTCTCGAAACTTCTCTTCATCATCGGGGGGAGAGTTTTGATCCACCAAGTACTCCGAACTTGCCAAGGATTAGAGCGCTTCTCGAAAGTTATTGCCGCAAAGCGGTGATAACTTTTGAGAACTGCTATAGACTACCACGAGATTCCCTTTGGCAGCACTACCGGATCGATCAGCATCAATAGCCAGCATCAATAGCCAGCATCAATAGCCTAGGTCCGCCAGCTCAACCTACCAATTCACTGGGGTCTTATCGGGAGAAACTCCCCAAGAGTTCTTTCCTTCCTTATCACTTTCGGACGAGGCACTTTCAGCATCTGCTCGAGAGGGAAGCTCGATAATGATCTTCTTCTCTGATTTTTTAATGACTCTTGAAGAACGCTTCTCTGTTGGAGGACTCGTAGTAGCACCACTCTTCGTTACTTCAGTAGGCAACTCAACTTTAGAGCGACTCTCCAAAGAGCCCAAAGAAAGCTCAACTCCCCTTGCTGGAACAATCGGTTGAATTGTGCCCTTTACAGATCTTGGCTTTGCCGGTCGAAGATGAAGCTTCTCTAATCCGCTTTCCATCAAGTACCCAACCTTATGAGCCCAATACTTGGTACGGAATTTTGGTGAGGCCATTTGGGCCAATCGATCACCCGCCTCGTCCGTCTCTGCAAAAGTTCCTCTTGCAACGACTCCAAGTTGAGTAGCTATCTCTTCAAGTGTCCTCCGTGTTTTCGCAGATCCCAACCCATAGAGAGTCGACTTATTTCCAGGCCAACGCTCTCCGATCGGATCGTGCTCTAGGATAGGAAGGGACCACCGAGGATGTTCAGAAGAAGAGAGCGGATCCATGTAGTCTTTCACCAATTTGGGTCGCACGTGAGGGCCAGAAAATAGGAAGGAGACTTTCCGTGGATCATCAAAAAAACGTTGCGCGAAATCGGTGTAAGCATCAACAGCAGTCAATCCTAACGGACATGAACCAGCAACCAAGACCACTCTGCTTGCCCTTTTCATCATAAGTGCCACAGCCGAGCAGGTTACCTTCCCAGCATCAATCAGGATGACATCAAAGAGACTTCGGGCTCCCTCGAGAATCTTACTGACAACTTCCATCCCTGCCGGATCGTGCATCAAAGGACGTGCTATGTTGTATTCAGTAGGAGGGAGCAAATCTTTGCGCAATTACTCAACGGAGCGAGCGCATTGGTAAAAGATTCTCTGGTGATACTTCGCGGGGACTCAAGCCAACCTTCAAATTTCTTATCAAACTCGGTGCTGTTCACAGACAGCGCCCTAGAGAGATCTCTCGTTTCACAATCAAAATCCCAAATAAGGACTTTTTTATTCGCGTCACTGCAAACTTCAGCTAAGGCGGCCACTAGAGTGGTAGCACCTGTTCCACCCTTTACAGATTTCACAACGAAGAGCTTTGCTTCTCGGATTTTCCCGGAACGCTTTAACTCGTTATGAACAACGAGCAATTCCTGAAGAATGTCTAAATTCGAAGCATTGTCGGGGAGAATCTTCCTTACACCGGCTGCGAGGGCATTTTCAAAAGCGCTATACTCAAACGAATCCCCAGTATGCTCAGCCAAGAAGAGAAGGATCTCTATCTCGGGATAGAGCTGCTTCACCTGAAGCGCAATTCCAACCGCCTTATCTTTCAGTCCAGAACCCAAGATAAGTAGGTCACTGTCGGCTAACTTCGTTGAGTACTCTTCAGGACTCGCAAGACGGAGGTGTAGTTCGCAGGAAGTAAAATGAGATTCCTGCACGGACGAAAACTTCGTTCCGTAGAACGCCTGCTTTTCGGTTGTACTATCTACGAACAGAACGTTCATACCGCTCGCTCGAAACTGAGTCTAATTGTGAGAGATCAAATGTAGAGAAAGAAGAGCTAACTAACGACACCCCACCTAATACTACAATTGGCACCTTATATGGATAATGGTATCAGAAGTCTTAGTCAAAAATGACCATACCCTTGGGAAAACCGTGTACTAGTTAAGTTATTGAGCTCTCTCAGAAGTTTTTAAGCAGATGGCGGCTTCTGTCTTCTAAAAGACAGGGCAGAACAAAGACAGGGCAGAACAAAAACAGGGCAGAAGGGTCCAAAGAATGCCCCGCCAAGAAGGCCCACCGAGAAGAGAGGACATCTTCGCTCTTAAGGAAAAAGCGTTTGTTTTAAGTTCAAATACTTGTCGCTTAAATTCGCTCCGTAGAAGATAACGGCCGTGAAACACAAGAGAAAAATGGTACCAACCATGATTGTGTACTCTACCAGCGTGGCTCCGGAACTCTTACGAGCGCCACTCCTCATGGCTCTTCTCATCACAATAGCTCTTCTCATCAAAATGGCTCTTTTCATCAAAAGACCCGTTTAATGCGGAAAGACAAACCATCGGAGGGCGCGGCTAACCTGTTTTACCACCACCTAGACGGCAGGTAGGCTACCCTACCCGGAACAGGATGTCACCAAGAACTCCAATGCGGTCTGCGGACGGAGTCACTACAGGGCCTCATTTTTGAGAATAACGAAGGTTCCAGCAGAGATCTCCAACATCTCCGAGTCCTCTCCTACTGGCCGAATCGAACTCACTTGGGCGAACTTCGGCCCCTGATGCAAGAGCAATTCAAACCGAGCAACCTCTGCCCTTCCACCTCGAAACTTCGTTTCCACCGTTCCGTCTGAGTTGTTTCGCACCCATCCTTCCAACCCAAGATCCTCAGCCTGACGCTTTGTCCAAGCCCGAAAGCCAACTCCCTGGACTCTTCCAAACACGATGAGATGTTTCTCAACACATTGCACAAGTAAAGTCACGCTACACCGCACCACCTTGGTTATTCTCCCCTACTATGACAGGCTGTTTCTCATGAGCAAATCACTCCTTTTGATTGCAACAATCAATTGTACAGTTCTCCTCCAATAGGTTGCTGGCCAAGTGAAAAGGTCTTCGGTACTCATCGTTATAGGGTTCCTCGTTCTCGTACTCCTCATCGCACACTACCCAGCTCTATTCTCTGGCTTTCAAGAGATCCAACACGATGAAATTGATTCCAGATTAAACCACTTCATCCTTGAACATGGATATCAGTGGCTTATTGGCAAACGAGAGTCCTATTGGAATGGAAACTACTTTTATCCAGCGCAAGGCACTCTTGCTCTTGGAGACACCCTCTTAGGAGTGCTCCCTTTCTATGCATTGATTCGAATCCTTGGGATACCGGTAGATCTCTCATTCCAACTGTGGCTGATGTTCATGTCCGCGCTGAATTTTCTTGTGGCTTTTGTCGTCCTTCAAAAAGTCACATCGAAATCACCACTTGCTTGCTCGATTGGAGCCGCTTTTTTCGCCGTCGCATCTCCTCGACTTTCACAAATGGGGCATGCTCAGCTCATCCCTCATTTTTATACTGTCCTCTGTCTTTATTGTATTTACCTGTCCTTCACCGCCCGTTCCCATTTGAGAACTCGAACGGCAATACTCGGTGCTGCTTTTTTTGCAGCACTACAGTTTCTCTCCAGCCCGTATCTTGGCTGGTTCTTATTGTTTTCGATCGCACTCGGAACACTGATTGCCTTGTGTAATAGCGCAACTCGAATTCCCCTTCTTGGCATCCTTTCCACTTATCCCATAACGGTAATCGGGGCGGGAATCCTGACACTCTCCATGCTCTATCCAGTGGTAGCACTGTACAAGGCGGTCGCAGGAGAGCTTGGATATCGTCCGTTTCAAGAAGTCGCGTTCACCCTCCCAAGCCTAAAACTCTGGATCTATCAAGGACCAACGAGTCTTCTCTATGGTTCGCTAAGCTCTTTAAAAACATTTCAAACACTTTTGATGGAACACGAGCTACGGATTGGATTTGGACTCGTGACATCGTTACTCGCGCTATACGGATTCTACTCCTTTCGATCGTTTGTCCCGTTGAGAATGCTGACCTTGACCGGCATTGGAATATTCGTAGTTATTACTGACTTTCCTGGGAGCCTCTACCTTTGGGATTATCTCTACCTCTATGTACCAGGTGCAGGAGCCATTCGAGCAGTTGCTCGTTTTGCACTACTCCTCACTATTCCGGTCGCTATGGTACTTCCATTTATCGTTGAGCGGATTCTGCAAAATGGTCGAAGACTCTTACTCGCGCTACTTACAACCATCATTTTCTTAGAACAGATTCATACGCTCTACCACTATAATCGAGCTCGCGCTCGGATGAACGTTGAATTTCTCGTAACAAACACGGAAAAGTATGAGGAAATTTGTAAAGCGTTTTACTTTTCGCAATTAAAGGGAAGATTTCGGCCAGAGCAATACCAAGTTGATGCGATGTGGACGAGTCTCGTCACAGGAATGCCCACTGTAAACGGCTACTCCGGCAACACTCCGAAAGGCTGGAAACTCGCGGCAAATAGTATCAGCTCCGAAGAACAGGAGAGCCAAACTGCGCTTGCCCTTTCAGACTGGGCGAAAAATCATCATCTCGACGCCAATACTCTCTGCTGGCTCCAAAAGGATCTTAAACAGGAAGTTGAGCGCATCAGGGTTCCAGAGCCGCTTTCTCATTCCCAAGTCGATCGGCCTTTGTAAGAACACTTTGTCCGACATCATTGAGGATAACGACAAAGATAATAAACGTGAGAATTCCGTTCGAAAAATGCCCAGCCGTTCCGTCCACCATAAGCTTCGCACCAACGACCACGAGCACCGTCAACATCTGCACCTTGATATGCAAGCTTTTTTGAATGAGCTTTCCAAGAGGAATCATCCCAAAGATCATAATGATCGCGGTTACAAGCACCACAACGATCATGGAATTAAATTCTTCATTGATATCAAGCAGAGACATGAGCGTGAAAACGCTATCTACACTAAAGAGCAACCCAACAAACAGGACATACATACTCACAAAAACTATCCGGGCTGCACTCACCTGGGGAGTTGTATCGGACTCACTGGGGCCTTTCAACTCCTCTTTCCATTTGTGGTAAAACTCCCAAAAAGCCATCCCAACAACAATGAGTCCACCTATGAAGAGGACGAGATGAATCCACTCGAGAGTTTCAGGATGGTCGGCGAACCATCTGTTCGGAAGCCACCACCAACCAGCTTGAGGATCATTGAGCCACGCCATCATAGAGATAAGGAAGAGAACGAGAATCCGCATACCAGCACTGACGAGAAGAGCGATTGAGCGCCAAAGAACATGAGCTTTCTCGGGGAGTCGGAGGGAGCGAATTTGGAGGTCCACTACCAGGCCGTTATCGATATTCAGGGCTGCCATAATGAGAATGGCGATTGCGATAGCACTAAGAGTCTCAATATTCATATCCGAACCTAATCCAATCGTTTCAATATCTCTAATATTTCTGATAAGTTATAACAATTCGCACCTTATCTGAAGCAAAACAGCTTTTGACCCTGATTGTCTAGGGGAAAAAATCGAGGACTAGTAAGAAGTGGATGTACTAGATGGCAGCCCCAGGAAGGGCAGAGGTGAAGAGGCCGCGCAAGACTGCGCAACCGAGCGAATCGAACGAAGATCCCAAACCGGGAAATCAACGAGTAGACGAGTTCAGTGGACAGATGATGAGCAAGCTCTATTTGTCGACCATTGCGCACGTCATCAACTTGAACATCCAGAGGCTGATTACTTAGCGGTACTTCGAAGCGGCATGAAGGAAATGCCAGAGGAACGACAACGCAAGGTCATTCAGGTTCACCCTTTCGAAAAGTACAGAGACGCAATAGTAGAGAAGGTCGCTGAACTGCGTGCTCGTCATGAGGCACCTTCAACACCAGCAGCAGACACAATTGATTCAAGGCCAGAACGGCAGGAATTTGACTTACCACCAGAGTTCACTGCAGAGACGACGAGAGACGAAGCAGCTGGACACTCCCCCCTGTCTGATGCGTTAGCAAGGGCCCTTCGAGATGTAATTGCAGATGCCATCTCTCAAGGGACACAACAGGTAGAAGCCAACGTCGCTGAAAGATTTCAAAGAATCGAAGAGAGCATAGAGAGACTCCAACATAGGTTGGATGAGATCGCCGAAT
>JAGRAT010000130.1 GCA_020434495.1 Bdellovibrionales bacterium
TTACGAGGAGAGTCCCCTGCTTAATTGCTCCTTTCTTGAGCCGATTCACTTTGGATTTTGGCGCTTTTTTGAGTCGGGCTAGCTGTCGCTTTAGTTTTTTTGCGCGTCCTTTGAAGCTGCCTTGAGAGTCGATTGAAACTTCCTGTTGGTAGTCTTGTAGTGCGAGTTTTAAGGTATTGAGAATCGTTGCAGCGAGCTCTTTATAGCCCCCTCCCTTTTTCTGTATATTCTCGATTTGCCGAACAATCGCTTGGAAGGTTTCCCTTGCGAGAGAAGAATCGCCGATCGTCGGGGTTGGGGAAGCCTCCGGGGTAGGCGTTGCAGACGAACTTGGTGAAGGGGTCGGCGAACTCGATGGAGTCGGGGTAGCTCCCGGAGTTGGAGTTGGAAATGGAGTTGGAGATGGGGTTGGCGTAGAGCCACCACCACTTACGTAATTCACAATAGTCCGTCGTAAGACCTTGGCGTCACCTCCGCATGAGGCTATTGCTAGCTCAAAATACACTTCCTGTTGATTATTCACTACCGGAATACCGGTAAAGTCCCTCTCCCAAACGATACGTTGATTAACGGTATCAAAATTTACGGTATTCGTTGCGTTGGTTCTCAGTACCAACTCGGAGACTCCGTCGTTCGGGACGCGACTCGAAAAGGTCATGGTGTAACTATTGTTCGCGGAATTGAACTGTGGAAAGGAGAGGCTCAAGAGAGGAGGAGGGGTGTTATCCACGATAGTGATATCGAGCTGTGTTTCCGAAAGGTAGGTCCATCCGGCCGACAATCTGGATTCAATAGTAAGGGTATAGGTCCTCTCAAGGTTTCTCTCACCCTCAGGAGCACCAAAGCACGGGGTGACTTCATTTTCATCGGGTTCGACTACTAGCTGCTGGTCGACTCCGTAAGTCCCTTCGAAGCGAAAAGTCGAAGTATTCGGCAACCCACCCGGAATAAAGAGGAGGGGGTAATAACTATTAAACTCATCAGCTACCCAAAAGTATGGAATATCCAGCCGTTCACCTTCTATTACACGCACCGGGAGTGCTGGCTTTTTAAATACGGGAATTCCTACCCCTGGTAAGGCGATAATCTCATCGGAGTGTGAGAAATATTCACCGCAGATCTGAGTCGAGAAGATTGGGGAGAAGGATTCTCCGTACTCGCTTGGAAGAGGATCCCAATGCACTCCTGGTGGAGCATCAGAAACTGAAGCTCCCGCTGGGGTATAGCTTGCATAGTGTTGAAAGGTGAGATCAGGAAAACTTCCTGGTACTACCAGGCGGTCGTATGGTTGTCCCGGATACGCATAGAAGGGGTGGAGAGAAAATTGCAAAAAAGGATGCCTCCAAATTCCCGCGCTGAATGTATGAATGGCAACATTACTGTCGGGATCCGTTGCTGAAACGTTGAACTCTGCAAAGGAATTTGAGTAGTCCGGAACAGAGCAATTTCTTGGCACCGAAGCGGCAAAAAGTTGTTGGGCTGAGTTTATCGATAAATACGGAGGGAGATCGTTGCTTGCTAGTATTAAAGAATCTCCGTTTGGATCGGCGACTGGTATTTGAGAGGAGAAGTTCAACCCTTCGTAAACCCGAGCATGAGTCTGGTAGTACGAGTGGCCATTAGCGAACAGGCTAACGAGAGAGTGTGGTAACGTCGATGGATCAAAGTAAGGAGTAGAGTAGGCTCCAGGCAACACTTCTTCTGATACGCATGATCCAGAAAGTTCAGACTCAAAAACGTTTAGGGAGCTTTGCTTAAAGAGGGGAGGCATTCCAGCGGAAGGACACATGATAAATAGTGTTTCTGGGCGATTGAAGTCGCAGCCACTAAGATGACCAGCTCCAAGGTTGTGTCCAATTTCGTGAGCAAACACATTGGAGGCGAGAGGCAGTGACCAGGCACCAAAAGTAATACCAACTCCTCCTCTGGAGCCCCCGTGGCAAAGTCCTCCGTTCTCACCGAGTCCTACAATCGCCGTATTTGAGAATTCATGTCCATGAATAAGGTGCGCGAGGTCGTAAGTAACAGCATTTGCCTGAATGTCTACTGCTTCAACCTGCATCTCGTTGTAGAGGTCATAGGGAGATGTATAGTTTGGGTTCTGGAAGGGATCGGTGGCGCAGCTTTCATAAAATCGTTGATGGACTATTCGTAGGGTCGTACGAGCTTGAAACTCATAAGCGTGGTTGGCCGCGTTAACTATTGCAGCAGCAGCAAGTTGGGTATCAGCGATACCTCCAAAGTGCTGAATTGCCAAGCAATCATACACGAGAGCAACTTCAATGACCCGAAGCGGTTGGGTGCCAAAATCGTTCGAAGATCCCTCACTCCCTGAGCTCCCATCTGTAAAGGAAGAGATTGCTGGAGCGAAAGAATCCTCAACTCCGCATCTGTAGTTTTCCTCAGTTTGTTCTTCCTCCTTTACTTGGAAGGAAAGGAGGCTTTGCTCATTTTCTGTTGAGATAAGAGTGACTGGTTTGCCATCCAATGAAGTAAGACCAATCGTTCTTCTCGCAGCGCCCTCTCCGTGGCTAACGAGACTTACAAATTCAGCCGACTCATCGACGGAACCTGCGTCAGTAACCACAGATCCTCTAAAGAGGTCGACAGTAATCGGGTCTTGAAGCACATGAGTTCCATCAGCTTTAACGATCTCAACCGTTCCGGTCAGGAGCTCAGAGGTTACCGGTTCAAGTGGCATGAGAATTTCTTCTACGATTGGCTCGGCACTGTTACTTTTCAAATTGCCTTCTCCGACGCTGGGATTTGCTTCAGAAGGATTCGTACGAGTAAAAGAGAAATTAAGGACGAAAGGAGTTTTTTTGGATGGCGAACCATCAGTTCCCAGTCTTTTGTTCGCTATAGCTTGTTCGAGCCGTGCCTTGTTCACTCCGCTATCTACAAGTTGGGGATCAGCGGCAAGGGATTTCAGAGCTATCAAGAGTGAAAACGCGATTAAGGTAATAGAGAAATGAAAAACTGTCTTTAGTGACACAACAAACAACTCCGAACTGCACACCTACTGCGAAATACTAATATAGAGATCCGTACAAGCTCTAAGACTGCTTCAAGTTAAGAAATTGCTATAACCACCTAAACATATTCTGCATTATTAGCAGTCTCGAGGGAGGATACCTCAATAACGCCTTGATATCGAAAAATTTCTTAGAAAGTTTCCTGTTTCGTGTGGGACAGTGGACTTTGCCCTCGTTTGAGCGACTTTATGGAAATGGCTCGGTGGAGGCTCCTCTAGAGTCGTTTGAGGCGGAACAATGAAATGCCAACAGCAATTCCCATTACAACCAGAATTGGGGCCACGTGAAACAACAGGTTATGCATCGGATCGTACATGCATGCCGCCTGCATTAAAACCGCAGGAACCAGACCTGCGCCGATCCCGAAACAGATTCCAACCCAAAGAGGCGAGGCAATAAGGAGTTTCCGATTGAGGTAGAAGAGCGCTAACGCCAATAAACTACCGTAGAAGGGTACCTCTAAAAAACAAATCTCTCTTTTGCCAACCATGGAAACAGCGATGTGAGGTGTGAGGAGTGAATGGAAAATGAGTGCCAGCCAGAGGAGAAAACTCAGGATGGCGAATGTGAGAATCGACCGCTGTGCTTTCTCCCCTGGAATCACTAGGAGAAATCCTGCGAAGACCAAAACAGAGGCGGAAAAAAGCCCCAAGAAGATCTCGATTTGAAACAGAGCAGCACTCCCCCAAAATGCTGAGACTCCGGTTCTAAAAGGTTGGTAGAGATACATCGCTGAGAAGATGACTGGAATCGCTATCCCACATACAAGGATAGCTCTGGATATCGGAGAGGGCAGAACCGATACGGGCCTGAGATCGGCCACCAAATCATCCAGAAATTGCTTTTTCTCAATTGCCAAAATCGCCCTCTAAATCAGTTTATAACCCCGCTAGCCATTATCTCACCATTTATAACGCAATTTCTCTGCAAACGTTACAACGGGGAGAATTCAGCTGCTCGGAATTTCTCCCGTAAGAGCTTTGAAGCTCTATGAGCGCGTACTTTCACTAAACTTTCGCTGATACCCAGCTTTGTGGAGGTCTCGCTAACCGAGTATCCAAATACGCGAATCATAATAAACGGGATTCGAAGACTCTCAGAGATGGCGCTGAGCATCTGATGGAGGATCTCACGCTCCTCAAGGGCACGATCGAACTGCTCTGCTGTCGCAGGTTCGTTATCATAGTCTTCACTTGCCCCAAGAGAAGGATTAGAGGCGAGCTTTCGGTAAACATCCACAATTTTATTCTTCACGATATAACGAACCCACGCTTCCAGAGGTTTGATAGGGCGGTAAGTGTGCCTCATGCGATGAATTGCAAGAAGGGCTTCCTGAGTACAATCTTCTGCGAGGGCATCTGAGGGGAGAGCTTGCCGGCATCGCCGATAAATAATTGGATAGAGCTCTTCGAGTAAGGTGCGGTAGGACTCTTCATCTCCATTTTGGGCGAGAATCATTAGAGAAGTCAGTTCGGTACAACTATCCATTTCCACCACAAGAGTTGGGCAATACTGGATACTTGCCCAACCGTTGAGTCGGCAAACAGGATGGTTTGTGACGATTACAATGAAAAAATTTTCAAAACTGCATAACCCACCTGAATAAGTGGAGATTTAGTTGAAAGCTCAGAAGATCCTGCGTGTAGTATGCTCATGGGGCCTCCGCTCGTTCGTGCCTCCAGAATTCGGCGCTAAATATCTAAGAGAATCTTGTAACCAAGTGCCTTCGTAAAACGATATGAGGGAGAGCGCTTAATGCTCTCACAAATGCTTCGGAGAGAACCTTGTGTTTTGCACAGGGTTTCTGTCGCAAAAAAACTCATTGATAAGGAGAAGTGCATGAAAAAATATGCCCACCTGGGTCTGTCCGGATTATTATTTGCTGTGCTTGGGGTTCTGATGGTGAGCCCGAATGCTCAGGCTCTTTCCACAGTAGTTGTTGCTTCAAATCAGACCGATGGGAATATCCTCATGACCTATGCGCTGTCTAGTGGCGGCACCCTTACCCCTCGGTACTCATTCCCCACTGGAGGAATTGGAACAGGTGGCGGGCTTGGAAACCAAAGTGGTATTGCTGCGAACAATAATTGGCTACTGGTGGTAAATGCCGGCAGTGATGATATCTCTCTCTTTCGAACACAATCTCGAGGGGAGCTCTCCTTCCGAGATAAGGCCTCCTCGAATGGAGTAAGGCCTGTCAGCGTTGATATTCATAATCGTTTGGTTTACGTCCTAAACGTAGGTGATGAAAATTCTCCTTCGAACATCACTGGATTTACCATTGAAGGGAACGGGCAGTTACAGATGATTCCTGGCTCAACTACACCGGTAAGTGCCGATCTTACTGGAGCAGCCCAGGTTGCGTTTTCTCCGAATGGCCAGAATCTCGCTGTAACCGAGAAAGCTACAAACACTATTGTGACCTTCAGTGTTGATGCCGCAACAGGACTGCTTTCAAATACAGTGGTTAACACATCAAATGGGCAGACTCCGTTTGGCTTTCAGTGGGCTGACAACAACACATTAATCGTATCCGAAGCATTTGGAGGAACTGACTCGGCTGTATCAGAATACGATATAGAGAATGACGGTTCGTTAACTTCAATTTCTCCTTCAGTGGATGCTGGCGATGAGCGGGCTGCTTGCTGGATAGCGCTCGTTCCACGAACTCGCTTGGTGCTCACCACAAATACTGCTACGGGTTCTATTAGTTCATACGAACGAGCGAACAACGGAGGCTTAACGCTCCTTGATTCTCAGGCTGCTCTTACAGGTATGGGCCCTATTGATCTTGCTGTTGACCACAACGGAAGGGCTGGGGCTGTTTTGAATGCAGGAGATGATTCAATTCAGTCTTTCACTATCTCGAGAAGTACTGGAGCCCTAGTCATTAAGAATACCATTGCAGGAATTCCTGATGGCTCAAATGGAATGGTGATTGTTCGACGATAACATTCATAGCGAGAGTCTTGGAGGTTCCAAGACTCTCGCTATTCATTTAACCTCTTCCGAGAATATCAAAGCTATCAATATCATCTTGAACCGATGAGCCTCCCGATGCGCTATTGGACTGTTGGGAATTTCCACCGCTATTGGGCTTTCTTTCCGTTGATGGGCGCGCCCCACTCGAGGAGCCGTTCTCGAGATTTGTGATTGCATCTCCAAGCTGCTCTTCAACTTGTCGAATCGGGGTCTTCATGTTTGCTTTCGCTTCAGCAAGCTCCTTCTCTTCTCCAACTTGAAAGAAGCGAGTTCCGGTCGTTCCAGCCAAATTGTCGATGGTGTTGACCAATACCTCAGTTGTTAAACCAATGGTTGCTTGTGGTACACCTTCTACCTCGAAAGGAGTATCAACGCCGTCACTCACTATGCGAGCTCGGACATCTCGAGATATTGTGACATCCGCATTGAGGTTGAACTCCCCTGCGCTGTTTGTTGTTGCAACCTGGCCTGAAGATTCGTCAAATATGGTAGCGTCGGTGATGACATTGCCATCGAGGTCTCTTACAACCCCAATCATTTCGACACGTTCTATTCTGAAGCCTGTTCCTTCTCCACCACCGCCATTGGCAGCGAGTGTATTGAGTGCCCCACCAGGTCCTCCAGCGCCATTACAGGCGGTCAATGAGAATGCAGTAGCGATACTAACAATTGTTAACCAGCATTTCATGAGTTACCTCCGTTAGAAGCTTTAAGAGCACGACGTAAGAGCTTCTTCGTGAACCGATTAAAGCTCGTTCCTCGAAGGTTCTGACGTAATGTTGTGAGTCCTTTAATAAGTGTTCTTGACACCTCTGCAAGCTTTGCCTTGTCTTGCTGAAGAGTCTCTTTCTCCGCAGTGAGCTGCCGTACTTTCTGGTTCTCTCTTTCGGCGACTTCTATGGCACGCATAGCCAAATCATTGACCCGACCAAGCTCTTGATTGGTGCCATCTAGGGTCATCATGAGCTCGTTAACGCTGTTGGAGAGCACTCCCTCTCGGGTTAGCGACTCTTCGAAAAGAGATTCTATGGCACGGTAGTTTGCTACCGCCTCGTTGCGTCCACCAGCATAGTTCGTAAGGGCTTCATCGTTTGTGGTGAAGAAGCGAGAGGCCGAGGCGAGCGTGATGACATTTGAATTTACTGATGGAGCACGACAAGTAATTTCATGTTCACTGATGGTGATAAGGAGTTCGGTCTCTCCCAATCGGTTAGACTCTGTGCTGTTCAGGCGAAAAGTTGCAAAATTGTTTCTTGGAGAAGCCCCAGATTCTTCAAAGATGAGGAGCTCTGACTGTACGATCTGAATGAGAGACTCGTTTAGAAAATCTAAAGAATTGCGATTTTCCCGATTGATCGCCAAATGGAGGCCCACGAGCCCAAGTCCTCGTAATGTCTGAGAGGGAAGTGGTACTTCCTGAACAGGCTTCTGGGTATTCTCATTGAAGCGAACTCCACGGAAAGCTCCTTGGCCATCGGTTTCCTCGATGCGAGCTCCCAGTGCGTATGGGAAGTCGGCTGCGAAAAGATTTGAAACAGAGATGATTCGGGAGCCAAAAATGATTTGGAAGTTTCCTCGAGTTGAATCAATCACTTCTATTCGAGGGCAAGATGGCGATTCGAGTATTTGAATAATCGCGCTACTGGATGAAGACTGAGCGCTAGCTGTCGAAACGAAGATTAGTGAACTGCAAGTAAGAGTCGCTAAGAAGCGTCTCGCGAAAGTTTTCATGTATCCCCCCCACCAAGAACCCTGAGAGACCAGGGTTTTTAGTTCGTTCTTTCCCCTATTCCTCGATGAGAGTCACTTTGCTTCATTAAAACCGAGGAGTGTCGGAAGAGGAGATACGAAAAATCAGCAGAGCCTACGCACTAGCGGTCCCTCTTGGAAGCTGTTGGGGGGAGTACGCGAGAAAAAGAGGTGAAGTATACTCGAACACCACCAAGCTTCCCCTTTTTGAAGTTGAGGTCTTGGTCAAATCGAGAGAGGTAACTGAGGACTTTACGATGAAAAGCCGAACCGCTATCAAGTAGCCAGTTCCGAATGGTAGGAACATCTTCCTCACGAATATTCGTAAAATAGAGGGTATTGTGCAGATTCACGGGGTCCACAGCTTCTGACACATTTTCTTCTACTGTTTCCATTAGATTTTCAACATCGCGGCTCACCATGGTGTAGGCCTCAAGAGGATTCTCCGAGGAAGAATAGACCCGCTTCACGAGTTTCACCCCATAAGGTGTTTCCACTACCGCGCCAGCGTTGATAAGGGTTTGAAGTACAACTTTGGGGTAAATATCCTTTGAAACGGACTGCGCGAGGTCAACGAACTCTCCTCTATCAGCCTCAAAACTGAGTACTCTTGGCCGGCCACTTTTAGTAAGAAAGCGCTCGTCTTCGCACCAGCGAGAGAGTACGCGAGAGGGCACACTCGGGGTTACCTCTTTCGTCTCCTGATGCCGCCAAATTCTCGTTACCTCTCGCCTTCGAATGCCGGTTCTCGTGCTAATGGAGCTGACGGAGACCTTTCTCTCGTCTTTCTCGAGATCTTCGACTGCCGCATCTACTAGGGCCTGCTTAAGGGTTTCTGTTATCTCCTGCACCACGAGGCCCCTTTTGAGACAAAATCTCGCAACTGGGAGGAGTAGCCGGTAAGCAATGGAAATTGTCGTTTCAGCCGTCATTCTTATTCAGTGCAAAAAGCCCTAATAGGAGAATGGTCGGCTGAACGCTCATTGAGCAAGAGGTTTTTTTCTAAATTTCTTTCCCTCGAACCGGTTGGCAATAGGGAGAGATCGATTGAAAGAGCGTATTTATACCGAAGGCAACT
>JAGRAT010000131.1 GCA_020434495.1 Bdellovibrionales bacterium
GGATGGCCCGAGAAGCGAGCAGATGATTCTCTTCAAGAAACGTTTAGTGATCAGAAGCTGAATTCTTATCTCTCTTCGCTCGGTTTTCCGAATCTTGAACTCTTATTGGCCCATGAGCTCTGGTATGTACCGGCGCAACTCGTGAGCAGCGAGACGCAGTCGCTGCAGAAACCGTATTTAAGCATTCTTGGAGCGAGCGATCTCTTTGCAGGAAAAGAGGTCGACCTTCGCACTCTCTTACACGGAAAAGGTAAATGGTACTATCAGCTTTTGGGAAGCAAGCGAGCGTTGATATCAGCGGTTCCAGTTCGTCAGCTTCGAGAGCGTCTGCCTCAGCTTATAGAAAGAGGATGTGGGGGCACTCGAGTTTCGTTAAAGGAGCCTGAGTGGCGGACGGAGCGAACGCTTTGTCGTGATGCGGTAGTGGCCGCGATGGTATTTGGTGCCACAGAAGTCCCTCAGCAGATGAAATCTGACATCGCATGGGTAAGAGAGTTTCTTTCTGGCGTCTTTTCAGATGGCCCGATTGTTCCTGTTGAAGAGTTATCACGATATGCGCTTTTTGATTCTGTTTTTGTGAGACTTGATCCTCAAACTTTGATAGCTCGGTTAGGGCCATGTTTCTCCGTATCGACTGCTAAAGCTCAGGAATGTCAACAACAGCTCGTTAGAACTCTAAGTTTAACTGGCCACTCGAAGCAGGCCCGTGCCGTTCTTGAATTGTTGCCGGCTGGAGAACGCCCTGCGGAACTCGTTGAATACGTCAATCTTAACGAGCGACTGATCGAGAGTCGCTAGTAGAGCGATGAAAAAAATCCAAAAATCGCCAATTGAATGGCAAATATGACTAGCAGGATCATTTGAAATTTTGCTTTCCGAGTTTTATGGCGGAATACGTTCGTTCCAACAAGAATCCCAGGACTTCCGCCGAGGATGCCGAGGAGATAGAAAATCTTCTCTGGAATCCGAGAAGCACCTTTTCTCGCGAAATTTTTATCAAACCCCATAAAGGCAAAACATGCAGTACTGAGTGCGATGATATGGGCCAAGGGCAAGTCGAATTTGCTGGAGTATTGCAGAATTCCTAGTGCGAGCGAGTAGATCAGAGCGGCAAGGACGATGTAGTAGGAGTAGTGGTCGTGTCTCTGTGAGTTCAAGAAATAGGCCCGTATTTTAAAGGAGAATTTTTTTCTTCTTTAAGCGTTTTGAGCATGTTACTCTACACGTTCGTGCTTTTGACAGCATCGCTGTTTGGGAAAAATGGAACAGAATAACCTTACTACACTGAAAAGTTTGCCGATTTGGGGCTCCCGGAGTGGCTTGGGATGCCGTCGTGGGACTGCTTCTCAAGGTATTGAGTCTCGTATTGTGTCCGAAGGCGCGATGATCGTACAGCCATTAGTACATACCTCCAAGGCAGTACACACTCCCTTTTGTGCCGGAAGAGTGGCCTATACCCGTAAGGTGGCACCCAAAACAGCAATCATAATACGAGTAGATGAGTCCAAGCTAAGCGAGTAGCACTTCATCCTGTTGAGGGCATTTTCCTTTAATCATTCATAGTATTTTCGAGCTTTCTCCCGAAAGAAAGTCCATTTCTGCACTTCATCACTGCTCTGAGCAGGCTGTAGAAACTGGCTTGATCCTTTGGACTTATCAGCTTTTCGGCCCACTAAACACATAAAAGGAGATGGAAATGTTATCGACATTGGCGTGGCGTCGTTCCGTCGCGCTAACCCGGAGAGAGCTGGTTGCAGAGAACATTCCGAAGGTGATGATTCTGCGACTCCTGTTCATGAGTCTTGGATTTGCGATTCCAACTATCGTGGTGTTTTGGCAGTCGCATGGACTGAGCATGTTTCAGATCATGCTGTTGCAGGCCATCTTTGCGGTGACGGTGCTCGTTGCAGAGGTGCCAAGCGGATATATCGCGGATCTCTATGGACGGAAGCACACGCTTGTATTTGGATCATTCTTCCTGATTGCGGGCGATCTTCAGTACGCGTGCTCTTATGACTTTAAAACGTTCTTGGCTGGAGAGATCTTTATCGGAATCGGTATAGCGCTTATCTCCGGTGCTGATGAAGCGCTCTTCTACGACTCTTTAAAGGAGATCGGAGAAGAGCTGAACTTCAAACGGCTCTGGGGCCGAACGGTAAGCTTTGAGATGGGTATGGGAGCGCTAAACTTTGCAATTGGTGGACTCATCGCCTCAAGCATAAGTCCACGAGCGCCATTTATCGTAGGTGTCGTTCTGTATGCTATCTACCCGTTCGTTGCGAGCACTCTTGTGGAGCCAGAGCGTGGTAAGCCGCTTGTTGAGGATGGACACTTTCGAGAGCTGGCACGAATTGCATGTCGAGCTCTACAGGAGAATCGGGGAATCCGTTGGATTTTCCTTGTCTCGGGAAGCATCTTCGCCTTCACACAGGTGGGATTTTGGTTGTATCAGCCATACTTTAAGGAATGTGGAATTCCACTATCGTGGTATGGATTTATTATGGCGATAAGCTCGAGCAGTGCTGCTGGGTTCGTACTCCTTGCGCACCGAATTGAAGGACACCTCGGGGAAAGAAAGTTATCAATGCTACTAGCAGCGAGTATTGGAGCTAGCTTCTTCCTATTTGGAACATTCGTGACTCTTTGGTCGCCGATTTTCATACTGCTTCAACAGTTTGTTCGAGCGGTAAATCGAGTCGTGTTTTCTGAACATCTCAATCGAGAAATCGCTTCAGAGACTCGAGCCACGGTTGTTTCTTTGAAGAGCATGAGCGACAAGCTCTTCTATACTGCTTTGCTTCTCCCAGTAGGTGAGCTGGTTGACGAAGTCGGTGTCGTTGAGGCGAACAGATGCCTTGGTGTAGCAGTTAGTTGCATCGGACTCATCGTATTGCTTCGTCGTCCGTGGAGAAACAAAATGAATTAATTCACTAGAGCGTTCATATCGAAGAGTTGGCTTGAGAGTGTATCGCCATCAAAGTAGTTCTGAGAGAGCTCATCTACCCAGAATGGAATGGCATCTACGCTTCCTCGAGTCACTCTTCGATTGAATAGCTTTGCTATTTTCGGAGCCTTTTTCCTCTGCTTTGGAATCGCTTGCAATGGCCCATCGAGGTCGAGTCCAAGCTTTGCGATGCTTTTTGTGAATGTTGAATCGAGGGTTCCGGCAAGAGAACGAAATCTTCGGTCTGCTACAGCTCGCTCTAAGTAGCGCTCTTTAAGGAATGTATAAAAGATATTTGCGTTTACTGATTGAAAGAATCCCCTGAGATTGCTCTGAATTGTAGAGTATTCTCCGAAAGCATCTTCTGCTCCTTTCTGCCTTGCTGTTGCTACTTGTAAGTTGTTTAGGGCAATTTGAAAAAGCGCTTGCTGGTTTTGAACAACTCCTTGAGCAGCAGTAATCGCTGCTGGAAGAGTCTGATTGAGTTCGATGAAGTAGGATTGCGCCTTAAAATCGGTATTGAAGAACCAGGTATCGAATGATTCCAGGAGAGGAAGTTCCCCGGCAGCGATATCTTGAGCGAGGACGATGAGTGCACTGCTTGAGCTATTTAGCTGTTCATCCATTCTCGCCAATCCACCACTTGAGATAGCGCGAAGTTTTCCAGCTACAATTTTATAAGCTGCGCCTAAGTCAGTTTGATCTTCGTAGGTCGTATTAAGCGTGTTGAGCTCTGTTTGAGCTAGGATGAGGAAGTCTCGAAGGAGGAGGTACACCTGTGGGTGAAACGAATTCAGCAACTCGTAATCTTCTATGATTGCTTGAATGGCTCTTTTCCATGCGGTTGGACTCGTTCCATTCCCCGTGTTTGAGACGCTCGCCGCAATGGAGGAGATTTGATTCAGGAGGATTGGTTGTTGAGCAACGATATCAGCAATGAGGCTTCTGAGTTGGTAGAGACGAGAAACATTGCTGCTGAGAAGGTTTTGTTGATATGCAAGCGGGGTATTCTCGACAGCGAGGGAGTTCGTAATCTCTTGGAAGAGAAAATTTATGTCGTTCACGAGGGTTGATGCGCATGCTTGAGCGTTGCTTACCCTGCCGAGGAAGTTCGTGGAGGCATTGCCGTAGTACGGCTCAAGTATCACCTCTTGGAAATCAAGGCCGTTTGGATTGCTGAGAAATAGAGCATAGTCCGAAGCAGAAGCCGTTAGTGCAAGCAAGTCATCAAAGCGATTAAAGAGCGTCGGTCTTGAACCTGGCGAACAGCTAATGGTTGGTGAGAAGGAATTTTCAGCGAGATTCCTTCCATCAAAATATGCCCTGAGAACATCGTAGCGATTCACTTCTTGGGCATAGTCACTAAAGATCTGTTCCAGAAAGTTGTCCGCAGTTAAGCGATTTGAGGAAAAGCCATAAAAGCCCGTTCCTGCGCCAGTAGCCATTGCATCGAGCTGAGCAGCTGTCTGCTCAATGTATAGCTTTGTATCAGCAAGAAGTGAACGAATTCGTCCGATATCTTGTGAAAGAAATTGAATGATGCCACTCATCGCGGCTCGGCGATCAATGAAGTATGCATCAATGTATCTTGAAGAGAAGGGATCAAGGGCTTGGTCGGCAAAAAGTGGGGCAAGAAGTTTGAGATTGTTTTGGTATGGGAAAATTGTCTCTAGAGCTCGTTTTTCCGTTTCAAGCTGAAATAGATGAGTGAGAGCATCCTCAAGGAGCTGCTTGTTTGTATCATAAGATTGTTGAGTGTTCGCTAAGTTGATGGTTGCAGCAGATAGCTTTTCATTGAGTTTTCCCTGCCGCTGCTCTAGCGAGATGAGTTGTTGATACGAACGTCTGAATTCGTTTGCCCCTCCGATGAGAAATCCTTGAAAGTCTCTATCGATAAATTTAATCGCCCCTTTCTTCCTTTGAGCAAAAGCGGGGGAGGGTGGAAGAGTCCCCGTAAACACCAGAAGAGAGAGTAGACAAAATAGGAGACGATTCATGACAACCCTTTTAACAACCGCAACAATGCCCCCTAAGCTTTTGATATATTAATTATTGTGGAATTTCAGGGAGATGTGACATTTGACCGTACCTCCAATAGAGGATGAAAAGTTCGCGGGAAGGTGAGAGAATATATAGTAAGTATATGAAAATATTATATTTATGATTGAGCAGGGAAAGCGTTTTTTCATATTTGGGCATCGGGGAGCAGCTGGCCACGCTCCGGAGAACACCCTTTCTTCGATATCTGCTGCCGAGCGCCTTGGCGTTGATGGCGTCGAGGTTGATGTACAACTCGTTCAGAACAAGCTCCTTGTTTTTCACGATGATACTGTTGATCGAATGACTGATGGGACCGGGCTGCTTTCCCACTTCTCTTTTGAAGGGGCGCGTAGTTTGCGCATTGCCGGTGGCGAGAAGATCCCAACCCTTGAAGAGGTTTTTTCTACATTGTCTCCCAATACCGTGCTGAATATCGAACTCAAGGGGGTTGAAACAGCTTCTGGCACAGCGAAATTTGTCGCTGAAAACTTGAGTTCTCGATTCCTCGTTTCTTCTTTCCATCCAGAGGAGCTCCGAAAGTTTCGTTCGTTAGCGCCAAAAGCTGCAATTGGAGTGCTCTTTGAGGAGAAATTTGATGACGGTATTAACTTGGCAAGGGAGCTAAGAGCATATTCCATGCATGTGTCCATGAAGCAGCTCAGCCGGGAAATCGTCTCTCGAACGCATACCGAAGGGTACAAGCTCTATGTGTATACCGCCAATGAGGAGGACGAGATTCAATATGTGTATAACTTGGGAGCTGATGGTGTATTTTCTGATTATCCAGAGCGAGTCATAGACATCCTTCATACTTTGGGCGTGAATTGAGAGAAAATGGGACGTGCATGCCGAAGGAGCTGAAATCTAACGTTTTTTAAGTCTTAATTTTTCTTACGAAAAGTCTTTATAGTTCTCAATAATCCTCCGATAGAGTCTTTACTCGGTTAATTAAGAGGAGAACCGCCGTGAGAGACGAATTCGATTCAACGCAAAAGCAGTGGCTACTTAGAAATCATGCAAATCTTCAGTGGCGCTTAGTTGGCCCAAATGTCCGGAACAGATTTGATAGCAATGTATCGGTTGCAAAGTTGGAAGAGTACTTGAGAGATCGGGAGCTTCTCTGGGAAAACTGTACCGTACAGTGCTTTCTTGACGATGCATGCATTCTCAAAGTAACTGACATGATGTTCTTTGAGTATGAAACAAATCATCCAAATCTTGTTGGTGTCGAGCAGGAGTCCCTTCGAAGCTATCTTGAAGGTGAAGGGGTTTGGAACCAAATGAGAGACTCTCTTGATGATCTTTTAGATCTCTGTGAAAAAGAGCTACACGCGCGTCGGACAGGGGCAGATTCTCCTGTCTAGTACGCTCATCCAAAAATAATGGCACGAAGTGCCATTATTTTTGAGCGGCAATTTCATATGCTACATTCTATCCGGGACCTCGATATTCATAATTCGTAAACCGTTCTCCAGAGTGATAACGGTTTTTTCGAGAACATGCAGGTAGAGGTCCTTCTCTGGACTTTTAAGCTCTTTGATTCTTATTCGTTGATAGAAGTGGTTGATTGATTGCCCTATGGTATGCAGGTAGTGAGCGAGCGGGTGAGGGCTCTTCTGTTCGCAGCACTGAACAATAACATCCGGAAGCAAAAGGCTATCTTTAACCATTTGAAGAGCTGACTCATCAAGTGCGTTCAGGAGCTCTTCCTGTATCTCGCCTAGGGGGATTTCTGGATTTCCCACCTTCCTGAGAATTCCTCTTCCGCGGACACAGGCGTATTGAAGATACGCGCCACTCTTTCCTCTCATGTCTAAGATGTTATCAAGATTGAAATCAGTAGACTTGCCAGGGGCAGTAAGGAGCTGATTGTAAAAAAGCGCTCCGTTTGTCAGTTGATGAGCAATCGTTGCTCGCTCCTCTTCTGTAAGCTCCGGCACTGATTCATCGACTTGTGATTTCGCGCGTTCAAAAATCGCTTCCTGAAGCTCTTCGGCTCCCAATGCGCCGCCAGCTCGACTGGAAATCTTTGATCCTTTCTGAGTAATGAGGCCAATCGGAACATGAACACAGGAAGCCTTTCCCAGATATCGCATCCTTTTCGCCAATTCAAATAGCTGACGAAAATGAAGAGTCTGTTCAGAACCAACGATGTAAGCGGCAAGATCATAATCAAAGAGCTCTTTGCGCTTATAGAGCGCAACAACATCTCTCGCAAAATACGTTGTAGCGCCATCGCTTTTTTGCAGCAGCACCGATTTCAATCCAGCATCCTCGAGATTAACTACGACAGCAGGTCCATCAGGGGTTGCGACATCACTTTGGAGCAATTCGTCGATGGTGTTCCGAAGGTACGGCTCATAAAAGGCTTCACCAAGATAGGTATCGAAGTGAATGCTAAGCCCTTCGTAAATCCTATCAAGTTCTACGGCGCTCTCCGCTCTTACCTTTTTCCAGAAAGCTAGCGCAGCTTCTTCTCCTTGTTCGAGGCGGGCAAAGGCTTCCTTTGCCTGTTCTCGCAGCTCGGGATTTTCCTTCTGAGCTTCGTTAAATTTGGAGTAGATGGCTGAGTAGAATTTTGATGGTCGCCCCGCCAACGATTGTATCTCAGGCTCGTTTGCGTATAGAGAGTAGCCAACCTGAAGCATGCCGCAAGGAGTTCCCCAATCTCCAAGGTGGCTTACTCGGAATACGATTGCTCCAGCGGCTTCAAAAAGGTTTGCAAGCCCTTGTCCAACAAGAGTAGTCCCGAGATGTCCTACGTGTAGAGATTTGCCCATGTTCGGACTTGAGTATTCGATAATTACCCGCTTTTCTCGTTGAGAAGAACCGAGTCCATACTGAGATCCCAGAGATTCGATCTCTTCAAGCGCCATGGCGATGAGCTGATGTTTCGCGAGCGAAAAATTTAAAAAAGGACCGACAAGTTCAAGAACGGAGAATGTGAGATCTGTTTGTGCTTGGAGGCGCTCTTTGAGCTGAGGGAGGATTTCGCCACGATAGCGTTTCATGTCTTTCATCAGGTGCGGAACCTGAATCGCGAAATCTCCAATATGCTGAGCTGGAACGGCAGCAAGAGTGACATCACTCGCGAGAAGGGGATCTTCTCCGAGAATGTCCGTGAGAGTGGCCGCAATCCGTGTCCGAAGCCGTTCTAGGGCATATTGGTGTCCAAATGGATGCTTTTTTTCCGCATATCGAGCCTCTATGCTCGCCACGAGATTCTTGACCTCCTCCTCTGATTGAGGGGTCGGAAGTAGTGTTGTCATGAAATCAATACCAAAGTTTTGGGTATGGTACTTAAATTTCCTTGTGAAGGTAAATACGAGGGAGAGGCGACCGGACAGAGTTATTTGAGAAATTCTTCCTTTATGGCGGCAGAATATGGGAGATTTCTATGAATACCTCGAAGTGGTCTCATAAATAGCCCCTCGTACAAAGTACACGTAGGGGCGCAAGAGCTCATGCACGGAATACCTGGACGTTGTACGTAGACCGCTTCTCATCATTTTCGAACGAAATGATACCCCTCTTTAAACCATTCAGCAGAATTTTTAGAACTGAGGAAGGCAACAAATTCCTCCTTGGTTTTGAACTGAGGAGCACCCTCGTTCAACGCGATAGCTTTTAGGTCTTTATCCGTGAGCTCAATCTTAAAAATTGAATAATCACTGTCCTCTTTGGTGTTGTAAGACATGATTATACTTCCGTTGATTT
>JAGRAT010000132.1 GCA_020434495.1 Bdellovibrionales bacterium
AACTGTTTTTCCGTAGCTTACTGAGCCATGAGTAGTTGTGATGTAGACCAAAATCGGCGAGTAACCGATCGCCTAGATACGCTGGAAGCTTCTGAGATAACTTTCCTTCCCGCCTTGGAGCGTGAGGGGATTCAGTTTCGATTTTTCCGAGCTCTCCCCGGCGAACATATTGAGTTACGAGCGGACACAGAGGAAAAGGCCTTTGACCCAATAGCCGGATATTCCTGGCGAGAAGCGCTCGCCTTAGCAGAGAAGGCTGGACACATAAAACGCCTAGACGAAGCTGGACCGAGCGGAGGCCCAGTGTATGAAAAGCTCAAGCACTTTCCCATTACAGATAAATATCCAGAATTTCTTCCGGTGCTTGTAGCCGCGGATGAACAAGCAAAACTTGCATGCCACGACTTAAACAGTGAAGAGGGGAGAAGAGGATTTGCAACCGATGTGCTTGCCCGTGAACAGCGACGATTTAAGGAGCAAAGTGGTCTTCCAGTGCTTGATGAAGCGTTAGAAGGGATGGTTGAAAAGGTTCTCCCTTATATCGAAGCCCGACTACGGGGAGATTATTTGGAAGAAAGCGCGGCAGGATCCCAAATGCTGCACGGCCTTGAGCGTGTACTTGTGAACTCTGGGACCGTTGCGCCCAATAGCGTTGTGCAGTCGTACACCATGGCTGGATCCATCGCCCAGACCGTTAAGCACCAGGTTCTCCGTACCACACGGGGTACTAAATAGGGCACAGAATAGTCCAAATTTAGGGGACTTATCTTTTCCGCAACATCTTCGGGACTTCCCCCATAACGTCTTTGTGTGGGCAGCTTCCAATGAGGGTAGCGTTCCGGTTTTTGGAAAAGGATTTCCAGTGGGTTATATCTTCAGAATTACTTCTGTTTCTCTTCTTGTATTCCTATTCTCTTCAACCGCTTTTGCTGACGATCATGGCTGGGTGAACGGCCAGAACGTGCTCGACATTGCGAATTCGGATCCATTATTTTTTGACCAGGAACCGATGACGGTGGCTACACCAACGCCAACACCAGTAGACCCAAACTCTATCACCTTCTTAAGGCCTCAAAATCCGCCAGCTGGTTGGGACCAAAGACTCCTTGAAACAGCAGAGCGTAGATGCGGCGAGCTTCGCCTCTCGTACGGCTCTGATGATATCTTTGGTCTCCAAGGCGGTATTGAATACTCAGATCTCTTATTTTCTGAAGGAGCGCCAAGAAGTTGTGAGCTTTTTGTTCATCTTGGAGTTCGTAACGACCCGCGCCGAAGAGACTTTGATAGCTTTGAACCAGAACATATGTTGGTTCTTGGTGGAGTCTTACGCTTTTAGGTCGTTCCTCTAGCCCGTTCGAAAGCTCTTTCTACCACGCGGATAGATCCCTATTTTTTTAGGAAGAAACCCGGCATCGATACACGCTTGTTCCAGAGCTCTTCTAAGAAATATCGCCATGGGTAAATCTCGATTCCATCGCTAGTCACTCGTTTATCTGGATCTTGAGAGACCACAAAAAATTTTTTAACGATACCTTCTTCGCGCAGCGCTCGCAGCCCTTTCAGGTGGCGATCCTGAACCTGTTTTGTCGCTTTTATTTCGATTGCTGCCGTATCTCCTATTATGAGGTCTACTTCATATTGAGAAGTGCTCCTCCAATAGGAAAGAGGTAAAAAATGGCGTCCGTACCAATTCCAGGCGTAAACTTCAAGAATGATAAAATGCTCAAACGCATCCCCGAAGCTTTTACTCCCCATTTGAATCGTTGATTCGCGAGCCAGATGACGTCGTACCCCAAGATCAAAGAGAAAATACTTTGCACGTGAGATGGCCTTTCGCTTCTTTGTTTTCGTGAATCCCGGTAACTGAAATCCGACTAAGGTGTCTTCGATAATTTGTAGATAGTTCTTTACAGTACCGGATGATACTTGAAGGTCTGATGCAAATGATTCGAAGTTTAACTCTTGACCATTCGACAGAGCCAACGCGTCCAAGAACTCAACGAAGGCAGATACATTCCGCGTGACAGCTTCGGCTTTAATTTCCTCACGCAGGTAGGTATCCACGTATGCTGCAAGGTCTTCATCTGGAAGGTCGCTATCATAGATGTCGGGGAGCCCTCCATTCGAGAGAATGCGCAGCAGATCAATTTCGCCCAGTTCTGCCGATACTAGTGGAAACAACCTTGCTTCTCTTGCTCGTCCGGCGAGTAAGTTTGCGCCTCCGTGTCGAAGTTTGCGAGCACTCGAACCAGTGAGGAGAAAGCGAATTTTTTTCTTCTGTATCAGTCTATGAACTTCGTCGAGGATGCTTGGTAGCTTTTGCACCTCATCGATGACCACAAGTTTTTTTGTGTCGGTGATGAGTTCCTCGAGAACGCTCGGATTTCGAACAAGTCTAGAGAAGGTCTGGGCGTGAAGAAGATCGACAACCTGAGCGTCTGGGAGAGTTTTTTCTATGAGAGTAGTTTTTCCCGTCGCTCTTGGGCCAAATAGAAAGTGAGATTTCTTTTCTAGTAATATAGGTAGGTTAACTAGTCGAGGGTACATGAAATCACAACTCTAATGTTAATTATCATGAAAAATAACATTACTAATATCGTCTGAAAAGAGACGAATGGGGAGTGCCTTCGAAGGAGCGTTCGCAGGAATGAAGATTACGGCATGTTCAATTCTTTGCAGAACTGAGCGAATGGAAGGACTCGTCCCTCGGTCGAGGGTTCACCATAGTCTTTGTTTCCAAGATGAACTTGGTACCATTTCGGAATGGGAGTTCTTTCCAGAAAATAGGAGATCGAGCTAGAGCGCCTCGCCTCTCCTGTCTTACATTCAACAGCGAATAGTGGTTCACCGTCTTGAAGCACTACGAAATCAACCTCTCGTCCATCCGTATCGCGTAGAAATCGAAGCTCCATATCATGCCCTTCAGTGTCTTCTCTGAAGTGACAAAACTTTAGCAATTGGCAGGCAACAAGATTTTCAAAGCGTGAACCACTCGATGAGATCGCGGCCCAATCCCAAAAATAGAGTTTCTGTTCCTTTTTCACAGCGCGAATTTTTTTAGACCCATACGGAGAAATGCGGAAGCAGAGGTAGAGATTCTCAAAAATAGTGATCCATCGAGCGACTGATTCATGGCTCACCTGAAGCAACTTTCGTAAGGCATCGATACTCAACGGAGAACCCACGCATTCAGGAAGGTGGGTTACGAGGAGCTCTAATTTGCTCACTTCCCTAACGTTTTCGAGATCTCGGAGATCCTCGCGTAGAACTCTTTCTCTTCTTTCGCGTCGCCATCGTCTAGCGGAGCGTTCATCTTGCAAAGAGAGGGGTTCTGGAAAGCCACCAAATTGAATGAGATCTCCGGCTGTGAGTCCGAGTTTTGATGATATCGATTCTCCAAGTGAAATCGGGTGCAGCCTGTAATAATGGTACCGGCCTTGAAGGGAGTCTCCGCCTTTTCGGTAGTAATCCAGGCGCGCCGAGCCGGTAACAAGAAATGATTGCTTTGACTTTCGTGTATCGTAAAGTCCTTTTAGCAACCCTCTCCAGTCGGCAAACTTGTGTATCTCATCGAAAATGATCAAAGAGGAATCGGATCGGATCTCTCTCTTAAGGATCTTCTCTCTATCGGCGATGTCATCCCAGTTTAGGTACGACTTGCTTTCTTCAGATTCACCGAGGAGATTCAGAGCGAGGGTGGTCTTTCCAACTTGGCGAGGGCCACCAATAAAAACCATTTTTCGACCGAGATCTTCGCGAATCGGTGATTCTAGGTAGCGAGGGGAGAAGGAGTTTGGGGTGTTTCTTGTCATGTGAGTAATTTAGGGTTTACCCAAAATTACTCATGAGTAAAATCGGGTCAACCCTAAAATATTCATCAGATACAATGTAGTAAATTCAATAGGTTGGCTGCGGTCACTCTGCTTTTGGAGGTCAAAGCCCAGGGGACTTTCCCTCTGTGTTAGCCCGCTTGCGGGCGGCCCTGTGCCCTCCCATGGGCTTCGAAGCCTTGGCGAAGGAGGCTGTGTTTAGCCTTATACGCTCTCTCAAATCACCAGCGCGCTTCATTATTTAAACACAGAGAACACAGTTCGCCTTCGGCGAAACACAGAGGATTACCAGCCCCAAAAGCACCTGAATGCCAATTTCGGGGTAAAGCTCCAAAATTCACGGAATGCGTCAAGAACTCAAAAAGCTCCGACGATTCTGCTCCTCAGAGGGGAACATGGGCCAATACTTTTTGGACAACCTCCCGAGAGAAATGGCGGGAAACGGCGGGGAAAGACGCATGCACCCTCACTATAGTCATTGCAAATTAGAAGTCTCGATGCTAATTTGCAGCAATGTCCTATATCTATCGGTATTTACAGAGTAATTTATCACGCAAAATAGGAGATTTCTCGGTTCTCCTGATTACCGGCCCGCGTAGGGCTGGCAAGAGCACTCTTGCGAAGAAGCTACTTCATGAATGGGGGGGCGGCTCCTATCAATCTTTTGATACCCCCGAAGAACAGTGGGTTCTCAAGAACGACCCGCAGCTTTTTGTACAAAACCTCAAACTGCCAGCGGTGCTGGATGAAATTCAGAACGTCCCCGAGATCTTCCCCTACCTCAAATCACTCGTAGATTCCCATCCAAGCTCCGAAATCCGTCTCATCCTCACTGGAAGCCAAAGCTTCTCCATGATGCGGAATGTGAATGAATCCCTTGCTGGTCGCATTCTCATCAAGGAGCTTTTGCCATTCACCGCAACAGAAGCTTTGCAGATCGATGTTCAAGAAGTGAAGGCAAACTTCCTATCACTTTTAAAAGGCGAAGAGCTTACAAGACTAACGACCACAGGTTCTCCTTGCTCGGTTGATCATGCAATTCTATCCGGTGGCTATCCGTCAGTATGGAACTTATCAGGGAGTGAACATAGAAACGACTGGTACGACTCGTACTGTCAAACTTACGTTGAGCGTGATGTTCGCCAACTTGTGAACATCAAGGACCTAGCGCTTTATCAAAAGTTTATCTCCCTAGCAGCCCATCGCAGTGCAAAACTTATCAACTACTCAGAGCTTGGGAAGGATATCTCCGTATCTTACAAAACGAGCAAAAACTATCTTTCAATTTTAGAGGCCAGCTATCTCTGGACCGGCTTGCCAGCCTACGAAAAGAAGATCGAAGCACGTCTTGTGAAGGCCTCGAAGGGAATATTTATCGATAGCGGCCTTTGCAGTTACCTAAATGGCATTAGCGACGAGCAAGCATTATCGCGTTTTGCAAATAGAGACTTCTTATTTGAAACCTGGTGTATTGCTGAACTTCTCAAACTGGCGAAAACTTTCCAAAATACCCTAAAATTTTATCATTACCGCCGTTCAAATAGTTTTGAGGTAGACTGCGTATTAGAGCTTGCAGGCAAATTAATCCCCATAGAGATAAAGAATTCAGCTAAAATCAGTAAAGACTGGGCCGCAGGAATTGGGGATTTTGCCCGTCAAACGAAAGATGCTTACTCAGGCTACGGCTATGTCATTTCACGCTACGATCAAGCCGTTGAAATCGCTCCGAACGTCAAGAATATACCTATCTCTTATCTGACGAGTTGTGCCTGATCCAATCAGCTCCCGCCTTAATCTCCAGTGATCAAAAGAGCTCTTGCAGCGGATCTGGCTGAACTCTATGCGTCAGCTCAACCGTGCTGTAAAAAGAAACAGGGAGGCGTTTCTCCTGCAAAAGTTACCATGTACCCACGGCGATTAAGTTCTCCGTGCCCTCCCATGGGCTTCGAAGCCTTGGCGAAGGAGGCTGTGTTTAGCTTTATACGCTCTCTCGAACCACCACCGCGCTTCATTGTTTAAACACAGAGAACACAGTTCGCCTGCGGCGAAACACAGAGGATTACCAGCCCCAAGAGTGCCTGAATGCCAATTTTGGGGTAAAGCTCCCCTCCAGTCGGACCGAATCTACATATCGCTATTAACCTACTTATCGTCGGGGACTGTTCTCATGTCCAAATCTTCTCGGAATCTGCTTGCCTGGAATGCGCGGTCAACCTGTGCGCTTCTTGCTCTACTCTTGCTCACCGTTTCTTCCTTCGCTGTTCTTGCAGAAGACGGAATTGGAGTATCAGGAGACTTCCGAGATGCCGCGGAACTCCCGATCTTTGACACGGAAGAATATGACCAACTTGGAAAATTAGAAGCCGACCTATTCCTTGACGAAGCGTGTGTTGCAGATCTTGTGCAGTCTGATCCTTTACTTGCAGCAGCAGAGGAAGAGTATCTTGCCCTCCTACAAGATCCAGAAAAGCTAAAGACTCTCATCTTGTACCGGAAGACCTGTACCGACAAATGCATCATCGGCGAGCTCTGGATGGACGGCGAAAGGCTCTGCTATACGCTTGAACTACCAGATAGAAATAACAAGCGTAACGAAAGCTGCATCCCGGAGGGAACTTACCAGTGTGATCCTTTTAGCGGCAACAAGTACAAAAACGTCTGGCAAGTGATGAATGTTCCCAATAGAAGCTCCATCCTTATACACACAGGCAACTACCCATCGAACACAAGAGGGTGCGTTCTCGTTGGACTTGGTGAGGGAGAGAATGCCGTATGGCAGAGCAAAAAAGCGCTTGAGCTTCTCAGGAAGAAGCTCAACAAATGTTCTTTTAAACTAGAAATTAAGAAAGAAGCACCACCGAGTTCGGATTCAACGCCGACTCCGTAAGTGAATTGGGAAAGAGCCTTCAGTATCTTCCCTGTAGTCGGCTTTAAAGAGCTCTCGCGAACCACCACCGCGTTTCGCTATTTAAACACAGAGAACACAGTTCGCCTGCGGCGAAACACAGAGGGTGAGTTTGATTTCCCCTTTGTTAGCCCCCTTGCGGGCGTGTGTTTCGATGCCCCCCCCATCACCCTTGCAAGGAAATGCATTTTCGACTGGTTCTACATACTTTAAAGCTGTTTCATAGCTATTGACTGGAGAGTTCTCGACAAGATTTGGCCAGAAAATTTTCGATGGAGCGGTCCGGGTAATTCGATAAAGTTCGGTAATTGTTATGATTTCGTATAATCAGCTAGATGCTGGTTCGACTTCTTGACCTATTTAAAACCCCGCTTCTCGATGTTTTGAGTTGAGACCAGGAAACCTTTTCGGCGTTTGTTCGATACAACTCCAAACTTACCCAGAAGGAATCGAACTCATGATGGAAAAAGAGTGGCGGAAGCTAGAAACAGTTGAGCAAAGAGCCAAAGACTGCATGCGGAAGAAGAACTATCGTGCGGCTTATAGGGAGCTTAAAAAGCTTGAAAAGTCGTTCCTTGTCTCAGAAGCAACGGCTCTAAGAGTAGAGCTAGAAGGGACCATGCTCTTCCAACAGGGAAAGGTCGCGGAGGCTTGTGAGTTGGTAAAAGCTAATCTTGGTTATCTTTGGGGGAACGGACTCACCTGGTGCCTTACTCGTCAAGTGAATGCACCAGTTACAGAAGCAAGCAAGCAGTTCACGCTCAAGCTTACTGGCAGTGGTATTGGGCTTGGCGTGTTTACGTATTTCCCACCTGAGAGCATTTCAACTTTTGACGTGGTGGCGCCTTCTCCGGAACGGGCTCTTGAATACGTGAAACTGGTAGTCAATTTTGAAAGTCCTGATAAGGTGCGTATTCTCTCAGAAGAGCGCCAGTCTCAAGTTCTTGCTGAAATAGAGCATGAGGGGGTACTTATGGCTCATCCGTTTACTCATCCCCAGAGAGACGGTCTGCAAGAATTAGCTTATTGAGCAGAAAAGACACGAATCCTTGGTATATGTATAGTTAATATGTATAATAAATATGTATATATTGTTTGTCGCTCGAAGGCCTTTTATGCCCAAGAAAGCCTATACCGTTACCCTAGATGAGGACGTTGCTGAGCGTGCCCAACAACTCTCCGACAATTTTTCGGGTTTAGTCACTTCATTGTTACGTAAACTCATTGCGGATACCGAACGGGAAGAATTCATTGAATCACTGAAACGCTATGACGAAGAGGCGGAGGAAAGACGCAAGCGTTTAGGTATCTTTGGTGAAAAAGATCGGACATTCCTTTGAGTCAGTTCTCTATCTACAAAAACTCTGGTCGAAACAGCAGTAGCATTCCGTTCGTCTTGGATGTGCAGAGCGACTTAGTCTCCTCGGTTCTTCGAACTCGTATTGCTGTACCCCTCTATCGTGTTTCAGAGGTACGTTCTCCGGCTTACCGGATTCATGTGCCAATAAAGGTGCGAAGGTCACAGACGATAGCTCTTTTTGATGAGATAAGTGCCGTGCCTTTAGAACTTCTTGGAAAGCCCGTCGCGGAAGCTACAGAGACTGAAAAGCAAAATGCAAAGAAAGCGCTGGATTGCATGTTCTTTGGAATTCCCTAAAGCAAAGTGGGCATATTAGCTTTATTCGCTGTGGTAGCGCAGCGGCCCCGCTATCCCCGCGGTAAGTTCCTTTCAAAGACGTAGTAAAGTTTCCTCTGTGGTAGCCCGCTTGCGGGCGCTCTGTGCCCTCCCATGGGCTTCGAAGCCTTGGCGAAGGAGGGCTGGGTTTAGCTTTAAAAAGATCTTACAGACTGGAC
>JAGRAT010000133.1 GCA_020434495.1 Bdellovibrionales bacterium
ACTGCCCGTAGAATTAGCCGAAAGCGATCAGCTTTTGACGACGAGACCGGGAATTTCATTTGCGGGCAGTCTATAGCGAACGCTCTAGGCAACCAACCCCTGGTTACGGCGTCGAATTTTTGCAACAACACAACCAAGAAGGATAAGGCCACATCCCTGCCATTGCCGACCGTTTAACACCTCGCCAAGAAACACAATCCCATAAAGAGATGCAAAAACTGGCTCAAGAGCGAATATCAGTCCAGCATGAGTAGCAGAGGTATATTTTTGCCCAAATCCTTGCATCGAAAATCGAATTCCTGTGGCAACAATCCCAAGGTACAACACATTCAACCAAAGATTCGAAGACAGCGTAAATACAAACGTCCCGTCCATAAGCGCCCAAGCAAGTGCAATCAGAGTCACAACAGAAAGTTGTGAGATCGTAAGCAACAAAACATTAAATCTTCGAGTGACGTGAGAATTTAAAACGATATACCCCGTAAAACAGAATGCGGCTCCAAGGAGAAAAATATCACCGTACTGCAATGAAAAACCGATGGTTGGATCATAAGTAAGCAGGTATAGCCCGATAAAAGCTGTGATAAGCCCAATCCAAACACTACGTCCAGGAATTTCTCGCGAAACCGCATACACCAGAAACGGAACAAGTACGATATCAGTGGCAATGATGAATGCCGCTTTTCCAGAGTCGGTATACTGCAGGCCGTAGGCCATAAGAGTTGCACCAACTCCAAGCAAAACTCCAAGCTGAGCTCCAGCGCGAACAGCTGGCCAAGAGAGACTTCGTAAGCTCTTCCGATACAACAATAACGCTGTGAGCGCACCGATACCATACCGATAAAAAATGAACGTGGAAGGCGAAAGCTCCTCCATTCCAATTTTTGTAAAGAGAAAAATGGTTCCCGTAATACTTGTGACTACGACAAGAACGAGATCCGCCTGAAAGGGGGTCAAATCAGTTATCTACCAACAAGAATGTTTATGCGAATGCGACGAAGACAGTATCTCTACATTAATCAACTAATGTACACCCCTCAGGAACATCATTAGCATTAAGTGGGTCTGTCCCTTCTTGGCGCTCAGTTTCATCAGGGCAGTTATCATCATCTCTGTCTATGATGCTATAGAGATTCTTTGCTTCCCGAGCGACAACGGTAATAGGAGTTTCCAGTGTTGCAAGCGCCATCAATTCAGCAGCGGTCAAAGTTTCTTTTGCATCGGAATAAAAAACACCTCCAAGAGCAACAAATTTTTTGTGCTCAGCTCCAGATCGCACTGAAATGATGAGGCTGATTCTGCCTTCCGCAGCTAGGGCAAGCAAAGTAGCTAGCTCCCCACTCTCACTCTGAGAAAGCTCACCAAGAGAAGCAAAGGTGAGCTGTTTTCCAACTGCCACCTCTGTTTCGTTTGGAAACTCCAGCAAGAAAGCTCGCAAGTCCTTCATAAGCTGAAGATTGGTAGGCTCTTCTGTTGATCCAGTCCAACTCTTGTACTGCTGCTTTGTGTTTGGACTGGCTATAAGTCCAAGCAGTCCATCCTCTATAAAACTCCCTATGTATTGATCGTCCGCAGGACCACCAAGCCTTCGATCCCCGTCATGGGCCACCCCAAACGCTACTCTACTGAGAGAACCCTCAATGCCGGGATTCGTATCGTTCAGATATGCTCTCGTTAGGGGCGCTACCCGAATCCCCTCTCTGGGAGTTATTGCGTTAAGGCCAGAGAGATCCTGAATTAGATTATTTGTCCCTCCCTCAACTAAAGTGTGGCAGTGGTTACATCCCTGTCCAGGACTCATGGCATCGTTCATAAAGAGCTTCTTTCCGAGATCGGCTCTTCCTCCATCTCTTGGCACAGACGTTTCTGTATTATCAAGATTTCGATGCGGATTCGGATCCTCACTTACCGTATTCAGATAGATAGCGAGATCATCCATCTCTGCAATGCTTGGAGCATCTTGTCTTCCAAGTAGCCCGACAAAGGCATCTTTAAACCCTACTAGGCCTTCTTCCTTATCACCACGCCAATGCATCGGCTTATCAGTGCGTCTCCCGATAAGAGTCTGCGTTGTCATGGGTCCTTTCATTGGATGAAGCTCTAGCAGGCACGGTCCTGGCTCCTCTGCTGGCGCACACTGACGTTGTACCGTCACCATCTCTCCTTGTGGATTCCCAAGGTTCCACGCCAAACGATCAAGAGAGAGATCCAAGTGGCAACTGCCACAGGCAACGTGTCCAAGTTCACTTGAATGTTTGGTATCAAACATCAATTTTCGTCCAGCGCGAATGACTCCGGGCACATTGTTGAATAATGAAACTCGCTCTTCCTCGGTGAAAGTAACCGTATCTATGACTGAAAGGGATTTCCCATGCTGATTGAGAATGAAGAGGCGGTCATGAGCTGCGTCGAGGACTGCTCCAGTTGGTCCAGCATCAAGTTCAAGCGGAGCAACTGAGGTATCTCGGGTGCCATCTGCGTTTAGAAGTACAAGATTGTTGGAACCTCGCCCAATAGCGTAAATTTTTGTCGCAGAAGCATTCCAAACAGCACCGCGAACTTCCCCAATAGACTTCGCCTCAAGCGCAGCGCTATAGCTTTCAGAATTTTGCTGGGCTTCAATTTGTGAAGCGCTATAATTGAGATGTGGATTGAGGTCTGAGAGAACGGCTTCTCCACTTGCTGGATATCGCGCGCTCGCAACCTGGATAAATCGTCCCTTTAAAGTTGGTTCAAAACTTTCATCATTATGAGCAAATTGACCGAAAAGAATAGGCTCACCACTCGATTCGTTTATCAGCATTGCACCAGTTGCGGTAAGTTCACTTCCACGATGCTCGAGAACGGCCAAGCTATTGACATCAACTCGAGCGAGCTCGTAGTTAACAGCGGTATTCCGCATCCCAATTCTCCAATCTCCGGGGAATCCAGAATATCGATACTCTCCCGAATCTCTATCCTTTTTAACTATAATTCCCGTTTGTGGAGGAGTCGGGAGGCTTGAATCCATTGCAGGATTCCACGTTCCATTTTCGCCGTTTGGTATCGGATTCTCAGTCGCATATGGAAATGCAGCAATGAATATTGCCGCATTTACAACATCAAAACCAACAACTCCGGTATCATTCCCACTCGTTGCTCCTCGAATTTCAAATTGAGAATTGTTCACCTGAATTTCGACTGGTCGGGTCAACTTCAGCGGCACTTCAGTAGCCGCTGAATCAAGGTCAGATTGGAGAAAACATTCAAGCTTATGTTCATTTGAAATCGTCACACAAGCATAATTCCCCGCAAAGGCTACGTCCGTAGGTCCGTCACCAGTCTGAACGGTCTTTATTGTTGTTCGAGAATTCGTATCAACAATAGAAATGGAATCACCGATATGGTTCACCACCCAGAGGCGATTTGCTCCCTGTTTTTTTACTGTAACTGGTTCAACTCCAACCGGAATGGATTCTACATACTGCGGTGAATCGCCTTGAACATCATAGACTTCAAGGTATCCCTCTTCGGTATTGACCAAGAAGAGCGTTGAGCCATCTGCGCTTAAGGTTATTGGAGCTATCTGGGCACTTTCAAAAGATGAAAACTTTGCGATATCCGGATCGGGAGGCGGGAAGAGTGTCAGATCTTTTTGAAGAACGCATCGTTTATAAAAGGCAATCCGAGCCTGCATTTTACGAATGCGTTTACTGAGCTTTTTTACAGCATTCTTTGAGCCGCTCTTTCGGCTCTCACTTCTTCTTTGCTGTTTTAAATGTTTCCTTTTTGTCTTCCAATTGCGAAACGTTTTCTTTGAGACCTCTTTGAAAGATCTCTTTCTGGACTTTCCCATCGAGGTCAGTTCGTCATCACCTAGACGGCACTGATAGCCCTGTTCTGATACTGTGGAAAACTCATCTGCCAATGCCGCATGGAAAGAAACACTCGAAGAAATCAAAACAATGGAGAGAATAAAAAAGGTGAACTTCGCTTTCATAACGGCAACCCGCTCGCACTACAAAATGTTGCTCCACCCCAACTACGGAAGATACGAAGAACAACCACCTACGCTAATTCGTCGCTTCTTCGTCAAACCTTTATCCTAGGAAGCTATCATAGTGCTCCAGAGAGGTTCCCATCTGTGGCAAGCACCAGGGGCTCAGCATCGGCACCGCACAACAAAAGCTGTTTCATATCAATAGGTTACAACAATCAAAGGATGCCCTCCTACAGGACAACAAAACTCTCCAATCTTGCTATCCTAGCCGTGGGCTCCCCAAGTCGAAACTATCTGAAGGGCTTGCTCGCGGCTAATACAATAGTGGTTTCGAGAATGCTCGAGACACTCTTCAACATACTGCTTCTCCCCATGAACGATGTCGACAGTTCGCCCAGAGAAGATCTCCTGACTCTTCGCTCCCACCATCATCTTTACGTAGAACTCTCGCGGAGGAAGGTTTACAAGGTCAGAGGCCCAGACACGTGGTGAAAGCTCCTTTGCAAGCACCTCGGAGTCTTCGTTGCTCGTTCTAAAAGAAATGAGATTTCCAACATTGCCAAAAATGGTACTACGCACCCCAGGGGGTAGGAGGTTTAAGTTCTGCGTTGAGAGGGTGAGATTTAAGCGATACTTTCGCGATTCACTTAACACCTCTTCGAAGCTCGCGGTTGCAAACTCATCAAACTGATCAACATAAAGATAGAAATCAGACCGATCTTCAAAACGCATGTCGGCTCGAGACATCGCTGCATAGTAAATCCGCGTCATCACCATTGCGCCAAGGAGGGAGGCGTTGTCGTCACCCAGCAGTCTGTTGGAAATCTTCATCAAGAGAATCTTTCGAGAATCCATAATTTGCCGAAAATCAAACTTGTTAAACGGCTGACCAAGCGAATTTTTGATCATTTCTGAAGAAACAAAATCTCCAATCATACGCTGTAGCGGCTGAATAGCCGACTCATCAAAGGCCTCCTGCCAGTGCGGAAAATCGAATTCCCAATACTCCTTCACTGCTCGGTCTTTTATATTTGGAATGACGGTACTTCGATACTCTTGGTCTACCATCATGCGACGGATAGAGAGAACGGTAGTCCAGTGAGTGCTTAAGAGCGCAAGAATAGTGTAGAGTAGCAAATGCTCAATCCGATCGTTCCACTGGTCGGCAAAGCGGATTCTGAACATTTCTAACAGACCAGTAGCGACTCGCATTCGAGATTCTTCATTAACGAGCTCAAAGGGGTTTAAGCTCGCTGGATAGTCAATATCATTCGGATCGTACACGATAACATCACCGACCCGTTCTTCGGGGACGATCTTCAAAATTTCATCAATCAACGATCCGTCTGGATCAATAACTCCGACTCCGTGTCCATGCTCAATGTCCTTTTGTATGAGAAGTTGCAATAAACCGCTCTTTCCCGTTCCAGATTTACCAAGGATAAACATATGACGTTGTCTATCTTCTCGTCGGATTCCAAACGGGATGTGGTGACCACGATAAAGAGTCTCACCAAACATGCTGATCTCTTTGCTTTTAAAATCCGACGGGAGATTTCGTGGTGGACTCATCTTTCTTGCAAGCACCATGCGCACATTCAAGTTTCCTATACCCGGTAGCTGCCACATACCGGGAATCTCGAAGGTATACATGCGCATGATTGGACGAAAGAATCGGCTCAGCTGCCGTTCCTTGACTGGAACAGCTGCTTCTCGCCCATAGCGAATACGGTGAATATCATACTGGTTCCAGTCAACGTGGTTCTGCATCGAGTACCCGGTAAGTACCGTTTCACAGGCAGCTTTTATGCCGGCTTGAGCCTTCTTTGGATTTCGCTTCCCCTCCTCAGTTTCATCGGCGATAAGAATTCGACACGCTACTCGAATCCACTTTCCTTTCGCCTTTTCGCGAATCTTTTCGAGCTGTTCTTCGCGGGTCTTCTTGTCACGAAACCAGTATTTTGGCCGCAATATGTGAATTGCTCTATCAAACATCCGAACGGCCCAAAGATAGGCGTGCATAGAGACGGTGGAAGGGAGGGGCTCAATGACTAACTGTGTCAGCACTTTCAAATGCGGTGCAACTTCGGATATCGAACGAAGGACTGGATCCATAGCTCCGCAAAGAGTCGCTTTATAGTTCTTGCTCGGATAGATATCCCAATTGGTGTAGGTTACATCAGCAACACCGATAACGGCATCTTCAGCAATGGTATCCATCGGATCTACGACTTCCTCGATATTTCCGGTGGGATGATTTAAATAGAGATATCCGACTAAACAATCAGCAGTGTGACCCTCAGCACCAAAGAGAAACGATATCGTTTGATTTTCTTGATATACCTCTAAAGAAAACGGCTTTGCTTTGGCTCGATGCAATCCGAGCAAGAGCTCATGAAACTTATGAGATTGAGTCATCGAGAAGGTAGTATCGTAGAGCGCTTCAGCGACCGACGTCTCTTCCCTTGCATACTTAAAACAGTAGATTTTGAAGTCGTGTTTCTTCGCCATACCTTACCCTACCGCTGCTTCAGGAATATCATCGTCATGCAAGAGAAGTTCCTCCAACACCTCCTCTCTTACCCGTGCATAACGGTTACGAGACTGCTCAATACACTTCTTTGCGTAATGCACCTCGGGATATGCGACATCAATCGTGCGTCCCGAAAACGCCTCCTGCACATTCCCATCTATCGCCATCCGAATATAAAAATCACGAAGGTCTAAGTTCATTAGTCCTAGCCGAGAGAATGGCGGGGAAAATCGCGATTCAAGAGCCGCAGCATCATCACTACCGACCTGAAAGGACACAACATTACTGACTTTCGCTGTTAAAGCTTCCTTTACGGCAGCTGGTAGCTGATTAATCATTTGATGAGCAATAGTGTAGCTCACCTTGTGCTTCGAAGCGTTCGTGAGCGATTTTGCGAAGCTTTCCGTTGCAAAGTTCTGAAATTCATCTACATAGATATAGAACTGCTTATTTGCGGAACCTCGATCTGCTCGAGCCGAGGCCGCCAATCGAATCATGGTAAGAATGAGAGTACCAAGGAGGACCGTATTTTGTTTTCCAAGGTTCTTCTTTGGTACCTTTATGAGAATGATCTTGTTCTCTTCTATCATTCGCGAGAAATCGAACTTATTCTCCACCTGTCCCAAAACACAACTGATGAGATTTGTGGAAACGAGTCTCGATATAACTTTTGTAAGACGAAAAATATCTGGCTGATCTAGAAAGTTCTCCTCATCATCCATTTCCTTCATCCAAAAATCGCGCACTGCTCCCTCTGGCAGCTCAGACACAATTCCGGCACGAAAATCAGCATCAGTGAGCATCTGAAAGATGGAGAGCACAGTAGTATCGGGAACCTCCATCAATGCAAGAACAACATTCTGCAACACCCGCTCAGCGGACTCCGAAAGGGCTAATCCATCGACTTTCTTAAACATGTCGATGAACTCTGCTGCCAGAAACTGTCGTTCCGCTTTCAACACCTGCGAAAATGGATTAAAGCTTGGTGGAAAGTTGTAATCGGACACATCAAAGACAGCGACATCCTTTACTCGCTCCTCAGGAACAAGTCGGAGGACTTCATCAACAAGGTCCCCGTGACAGTCCAGTAACGCCAAACCAAATCCCGCTTTCATATCACTTTGAGCAAGCAGCTCTATCAGTTTCGATTTACCGGTTCCTGACTTCCCGAGAATATGCAGATGCCCATCTCGATCTACCCGTTGAATACCAAAGAGATCTTTCCCTTTTCGAAAGTTGGTCCGTCCGAAAAGCGTAACATCTGGTCGATTTGCACCACCGATAAGATTTGAAGGCGGGCTGCCGTGCTCGGCCATAACCTGCGCTACGTTCGTGTGTTTCGTGACAAACACCGGGTGCCATAGAGTTCCAAGTTCAAATATATCGAAAAAGAACGGCTTCTTGAGCGAACGATCTTGCATAGGGCCTATTGCCCTCAATCCACTCTTCACTTTCTTTGCGCGAATACGTCCCATCTGGGAATTCGAGGTAAAAGTGAGGCCAGTAACGATGGACTTTAGATTTTGCTTCGCAAGCTTCTCTTTCTTGATTCGATCTTCATCAGGAAGGTCCATTCCTCCTGGAACAACGACAGCTGCCCGGATATTCACATTGAAGGTCGGGTTGACCATCTTCTTTGGGTAATACTCTTTGAATTTGTCCATGACCGCTGGCTTAAACCAATAGAGTGGTCGAAAAGGAAACGCTGCGAGCCACGCTATCGCTTGCATTCGGTAACGAAAACTGAGCATCCAATTGTCAGGAATCTTTTTCGCAACGAACTGAATCATGTACTTGTGTTCCGGTGGTAAAACCGAAAGGACATTTAGGTATGGTCCAGCACAATCATGCTGTCGTTCATCATAGGTAAGAAATGGCAACGCCGGAAATTTTGGTTCGGCAATTCCAAGCTCTTGCGATACGATAATGTCATCTTCGGAAACCGCTTCGGTAAAATCCTCCCCTTCCACAATCTCAGCAGAAGGAATCATAGTGT
>JAGRAT010000134.1 GCA_020434495.1 Bdellovibrionales bacterium
TCTCATCCTTCGTCCTTCGCGAACTCTGGGAGGTTCTGGGGGCGGCATAGCGCATAATATACGAGAGCTCAAACAGCTTACCGCGGCTGCGCTGCAAGCGAGCCCGAATAGAGAAGTTCTCATTGAAGAATCGCTTCTCGGTTGGAAGGAGTTTGAACTCGAGGTAATGCGTGATTGCAAAGACAATGTCGTTATCGTCTGTGGTATTGAAAACCTCGATCCGATGGGGGTTCACACTGGGGACTCTATTACCGTTGCCCCGATACAAACCCTTACTGACAAGGAATATCAGGAGCTTCGAAACGCCTCTATCGCCATTATGCGTAAGATCGGCGTTGAATCTGGGGGGTCCAACGTTCAATTCGCGGTTAATCCGGTTGACGGAAGGATTATCGTGATCGAGATGAATCCTCGAGTTTCGAGATCTTCGGCGCTTGCCTCCAAGGCCACTGGATTTCCTATCGCAAAATTTTCAGCCAAACTTGCCGTTGGCTATACCCTCGATGAAATTCAAAACGATATCACGAGAGAAACCCCTGCGTGTTTCGAACCTTCTCTTGATTACGTTGTCGTAAAGTGCCCGAGATTTACCTTTGAGAAATTCCCGTTGGCCGAACCAGTGCTCGGAACCCAGATGAAGTCAGTGGGTGAAGCGATGTCTATCGGGCGAACCATCAGAGAGTCGCTTCAGAAGGCGCTCTACTCTCTTGAAACTGGTGCTGCTGGGCTTGATGCCGAGGCAAGACTCTCCGCCGTGAGTAAGGGAGAACTTCTTGAGGCGGTAAAAATCCCGGGGCCAGAGAGACTCTGGCTGGTTGCTGAAGCGCTGCGAAAAGGGGCTTCAATTGAAGAGTTATTTGCTGCGACAAAGATTGATCGATGGTTTCTCTCCCAAATTGACACCATTATTTCGCACGAAAGAGTACTAAGAGACCTCGTTATTCGTGAAGGTGATTCAGCGCTTTCTCGACTTACGGCTGAAGATTTCCGTTTCGTTAAATCTGAAGGGATGAGCGATCGACGAATGGCACAGATTCTCAAAATCCCAGAGGCGGATATCCGAAAACGCCGAAAGGAATTTGGTGTGGAGCCGACATACTCCCTCGTCGATACCTGCGCCGGTGAATTTGAAGCTTACACGCCATACCTGTACGGAAGTTACGAAGCCGGTCACAAGAGCGCGGCAAGTCAGTATCCAAAGAAGACTCCAAGTAGTAAGGGAACGGTTGTTATCCTTGGTTCGGGTCCGAATCGAATTGGGCAGGGAATTGAGTTTGACTATTGTTGCGTTCATGCCGTGATGGCGCTTCGAGAAAACGGCTACGACGCGGTAATGGTGAATTGTAATCCTGAAACGGTGAGCACTGATTACGACACAAGCACCCGTCTCTATTTTGAGCCGCTGGTGCTTGAGTCGGTATTAAATATCTGTGAGAGAGAAAAACCGTTAGGGGTGATCATTCAATTCGGTGGTCAGACCCCACTAAAGCTTGCCGCGGCGCTCGAGCAATACGGAGTGCCAGTTCTTGGGACCACGCCGGAATCCATTGATCTCGCTGAGGATCGGAAGCTCTTTGCTGACGTCTTAAAGAAGCTTGAACTGACACAGACAAAATTTGCATTCGCCACTTCCACGGAAGAGGCCGTACGCGAAGCGGAAAAGATTGGCTATCCGCTAGTTATTCGTCCCTCATTTGTGCTCGGGGGGCGAGCTATGAGAATCGTCTTCCAAGAAGACGATCTGCGAGCCTATATGCAAGAAAGTGTGCTCGTCTCGGAAGACCGCCCAGTTTTGCTTGATCGGTTCCTCCATAATGCCATCGAAGTCGATCTTGATGCGGTGAGTGATGGTGAGCAGGTTGAGATAGCCGGAGTAATGGAGCACATCGAACGGGCAGGAATTCACTCTGGTGATAGCTCTTGCTGTTTGCCTCCTCAAAGTCTCGAACCGAGCCTGATTGATGAAATGAAGAGACAAGCTCGCGAACTCGCCCTCGCACTTCAGGTTCGGGGATTGATGAATATTCAGTTCGCAATTACTCCAGACAAGATGATTTATGTTCTTGAAGTGAATCCACGAGCGTCTCGGACAGTGCCATTTGTAAGTAAAGCAACCGGACGCCCTTGGGCGAAGATTGCAGCTCTGGTGATGAGCGGAATGAGTCTCAGTGAAGCTATGAATCGCTACCCGAGGAAGGGCTCACATTCGGATTTTTGGGCGGTAAAAGCGTGTGTCTTCCCATTTAAGAAGTTTGCTGGAGTTGATACCCTTCTTGGACCAGAGATGAAGTCGACCGGTGAAGTGATGGGGGTCGGTGCTACATTCCCAGAAGCATTTGGGAAATCTCAACAGGGTGCTGGAATGAAACTCCCTGAGGGCGGGAAAGCGTTCCTCAGTGTAAAAGATCTCGACAAAGACGCACTTCTCCCAATTGCTCAATCCCTCGTGAACTCAGGATTCTCCCTTATCGCCACCGATGGAACGGCACGATATCTTATGGAGAATAGAGTACCAGTGGAGAGGGTGAACAAGGTAAGAGAGGGGTCTCCTCATATCGTAGATATGCTTGGAGCGGGAGAAGTCGCTCTTGTTGTCAACACTCCTGAAGGCACTGGAACCGAAGGGTACGGTACCGTGCTCGACTCTCGCTCCATTCGTTTGATGAGCACCGAGATGGGAGTTCCGCTCTATACCACAACCGCTGCAGGACTCGCTGCGGTTGAGGCGATTGGTGCTGCTGTAGACGCTCGATCGAAAAAGCATAATTCGATTACCGTATCCTCCTTACAAGAGCTGCACGGGCTTCTATAGAGCGGGTACCAAGGCAAAGTATCGGTATCATTCTACTTCGCTTTTGGGGTTGCCTGAGCAAGGTCTTGGAGCTGTTCTTTCGGAACGAGATCCTCGTGTCCCGATTTTTCGAGCCAGTCGTAGACCTGGTCAATTGGAATTACAAGAGACATGTGCGGTATGTACTGGCGTACAGAGCCATCGCTTCCGACACCAATGCTGTATACCGCGCGAGTGAGGCCGAGCAGTAAAAAAGAGTCTGCGTCGATTACTGGACCACCAGAATTTCCGGGAATAGTAGGAGAGCTCACAAGCATCATCTTATCGAATCCAAGCTGATGCTCCACATCCGTTATCTCCCCCTTGCCGGGAATGGGGTCAACTCCAGTGGGACATCCCGCATTGTAGACCTCGCGGAAGACTTTTAGCGCCTGCGCAAGCTCTGACCGGGTTGGGAGTTTTACGGTATGCGAGATTTCCTCCTTCGTCACAATTCGGAGGAGCGAGACATCGAGTGTCGCCCCTTCCGCGAGAAGATCGGCTTTAAGCTCCGTTTCTCGTCCGTTTCCAGCAAAGGATTTCGCGGTGAAAGGTTCCGGATGTTTTGAATCCTTCCAATCCATCTTTAATCCTTCCGTCACGTGGCGATTGGTGAGAACGAAGGACTCGTATCCGGAACCATCGGCAAGCTTTCTCGAGCCTATGATGACTCCACTGCCAACGGACATCCGACCTTCCAACTTCACCGTTGGCGCCATGATCTTGTTCCAGAGTTCTTCTGGTGAGGGCTCTCTGACACTCTCTTTATGCCGCTCCAAGTCCTGCTTTTGCACCTGAAGTCCTCTATCGAGAGTCCGGATGTCCGCAGCAATTAGGGCATCGGTATTCGCCTGTTCGTCGAGTTGACAACTTTGGAGACGGTCACTTTCAATAAGTTCTGACAGCAGCCGGTTGATCTCCGAGATGTTGTCCCCGGAGAGCGCCTGTCGTTCCATCGCCTCTCTGAATTTCTCAACCAGTGTATCCTGCTCCACATCCAAAGTTAAAATTCTTGTTTCGAGATTTTTTAGTGCTTCCATAGCTTCCTCATCCGTACCTTTTGCGTGCGCTGCAATCCCTCCTCCAACGACTCCGCTAACAGCGCCAAGCGCGATTAGCCCCAATGCGCGTAACTTCTGCATTGACGAGGGTTTATGTGAAACGGATGTATCAAGCGATGTGTCATCGATATCGGATGTACGAACATCCATGTGTTGCTCCTGCATACCTTCCTCCCTGAAGCGTAGAACCGCATGAAATTGAAAAAAAACAACGGTGCAACAACACTCCTCCTGTAGAGTGCCAATCAGATGAGGAGCGGAATTGAAAGATTCAGAAAACGTTTAGAAAAGGTTATGAGTCACAATAGGGATGTCATGGAAGGGGTGCCAGAATTGCAGGAGTAAGTTGAAATTTTCTCAATGAGTATGAGGACTTCCCTTCGGCGGTCGCCGAAAATCGGCGATAAAACGGTTTTCCTTTTCTCTTCTCTCGCCGCAGGGTACTGTGTCCGGCTATGAAAAGACCAATGACTCCCAAGGGATATTCCAAACTGAGAACTGAACTCCAGAAGCTGAAAGCGATGAGACCTCAACTTGCTGAGGCCATTGAAATAGCTCGCGGTCACGGAGACCTCTCTGAGAATGGTGATTACGACGCTGCCAAAGAGCGATCTGGGCTTGTCGAGGCGAAGATACGCGACTTAGATGCAAAGCTTGCAAATGCTGAAGTCATTGACCCTGCACGACTTCAGAATACTGGTAGGGTAGTATTTGGCGTCACCGTAGATATGGAAGAGGTCGATTCCGGTGAGGCGAAAACATTCACAATTGTTGGCGAAGACGAGTCGGATGTCGAGAAAGGTTTTATCTCGTTTGAATCACCAATTGGCAAAGCGCTGATCGGCAAAGAGGAGGGCGACATCGCAAAGGTTCGACTGCCGAGTGGAGTAAAAGAATTTGAGATAATGGCCATCCGAATTGAACTCGAAGAGGCAGCAGAAGACGAACTTACGGCGGCAGGTGAATAGAACACCCTAAGTCTATAAGAACCGGTGCAGAGTATGAACACAGTACATATTTACGGATACGGTAGATCCGCTATTGGAAAGTTTGGTGGCTCTCTACAAGCTCTCGAACCTGGAGAGCTCGGTGCCAGAGTCGCAACCGGTGTGATGGAGCGACTCGGTAGCTCTGCCAAAGATCACATTGGTGAAGTGATCGTTGGTAATGTGCTCGGAGCGGGGCACGGTATGAACCTCGCGCGGCAAGTCTGTTTAAAGGCGGGCTTGGCGGTCTCTGTCCCTGCTTACGCCGTCAATAAAGTCTGTGGTTCGGGACTCAAGGCCGTAGGTCTCGGATATCAGGCGGTAACACTTGGAGAGCAACAAGCGGTGCTTTGCGGTGGAGTCGAGAATATGAGTCTCGCTGCACACGTACTTTTAGGAAGCCGATTCGGAACGAGACTTGGAGCTCCCGAGATTCGAGACCTTCTCCTCCATGATGGTCTTACCGATGCCTTTGAAGGGTGCCACATGGGTATTACCGCCGAGAATCTGGCGAAGGAGTACTCTATCTCACGTGAGGAGCAGGATGACTTCGCCTTTGAGAGTCAACAAAAGGCGGTTAAGGCCATTCAGAGTGGGCAATTCAGCAAGGAGATTATCCCCGTCGAAGTCCCCGGGCCAAAGCGAACAGTGGTTTCTTTCGCCCAAGATGAACACCCACGATTGGATCTCGATCGGGAGGGATTGTCTTCTCTTCGACCCGCATTCGATAAGGCTGGCACTGTTACCGCAGGCAATGCATCCGGAATTAATGATGGTGCAGCTTTCGTTGTACTCGGTTCTGAGAAAGCGCAAGAAACTTTTGGGTGTAAACCTCGATTTACCATTAGAGGGGTGAGTTCCGTCGGTGTGGAGCCGCGAATTATGGGAATTGGTCCGGTGTTCGCTGTTCAATCGCTTTTGGCAAAAACTGAAACGAAGATCTCGGATATCGATGTTTTCGAACTGAATGAGGCGTTTGCCTCCCAATCTCTTGCGGTATTAAAGGGGCTTGAGCTTGATGAAAGTCGAGTAAATCCAAGAGGCGGAGCGATAGCCCTGGGGCACCCGATAGGTGCTAGCGGTGCACGGATACTTGTTACTCTCCTTTCCTATATGGAAGACCACGGCTTAAAAAGAGGAGTTGCCTCGCTTTGTGTTGGAGGAGGCCAGGGGATTGCGATACTTGTAGAGAGCAATGATTAGCCAAGAAACCATTGATGAACTGCTCGACCGTGCGTCCATTCTCGACTTTTCGAACGAACTTGCTGGTGTAAAACGGCAGGGGCCTTCTCTTTTTGCCATCTGCCCATTTCACCAAGAAAAGTCAGGATCGTTTCATGTGCGGGATGGAGGGAAGTTTTACCACTGCTTTGGGTGTGGCGTATCCGGAAATATCTTCAGCTTCGTCATGAAAGTCTACGGTCTCTCGTTTCCGGATGCGATTGAGTTCATTGCACGAAAGTACGGAGTAGAGGTAAAGCGGTCGAGTGTGAAACGGGCAAATCCCGAGGCACGTTTCAAAGAGAACTTGAAGAAGCTCAATAAGCTCGCGCGAATGTTTTACGTCTCGCAAATGGAGAGGAATAGATCCCTTATAGACGAGTATTTAGAGAAGCGAGCCATCTTACCGGAGATCGAGAGGGTATTCGAGCTGGGATTCGCTCCTGCCGAGTGGCGAATGCTCAGTCAATTTTTAAAGGAAAAGGGAGCACCTGAGGATTTAATGCTCCATTCTGGTCTGGTGAAGCGAAATTCCCGAGGGGAACTCTACGATGCGCTGCGAGGTCGAATCGTTTTCCCGATTTTGAGCGTAGAAAGAATTCCCATCGGTTTTGGCGGACGTATCATGCCGCAGTTCGAAACGGAGGAGACCCCAAAATACCTCAACTCTCCAGAAACGAGTCTGTATCAAAAAAGTCGCGTCCTCTATGGATTACCGTATGCCCTCAGTGATGCCCGATATAGTCGCCGGATCTATGTAACGGAAGGCTACTTCGATGTCATCTCACTCTTCCAGGTGGGTGTAAAATCGGTGGTGGCAACTTGTGGAACCGCTCTTACTGCTGGACATGTTAACGTGCTGCAACGTTCCGTCTCCAAGGTGTCCGTGCTCTTTGATGGGGACAATGCTGGGCGAGACGCGGCTGCAAAAGCTTTTCCGAGTTTCCTTAACAGCGGACTTGAGGCCGATGCGACATTCCTGCCAGAAGGGGAGGACCCGGACTCTCTCGCAAGAACTCATCGCGAAAGAACGGCGGAGCTGTTAGAAGGTTTGCCAAGGGAGAGCTTGTTTGATTGTTTCGTCGAATACCAGTGCCGCAAATCGGGTGCAGATGGAAGCAAAGCATTGAGTCCGCGCCAGAAGGCACAGGTGGCCGGTGAGATAGGAAAAGTGCTGTCGGTCACAAAGAATCCGATAGAATTGGATGAGTACGTGAAGCGTGCAGCGTACCTGTTACGAACCGAAGCATCCCTCCTGAAGGAGCTTCTGGTGGCGCAGAAGGGCGATGGCGGGCAGGGTTTGCCGGTTGAAAATCCTCCTTCCTCTGGCGACATCTCTTCTAGTAGGGCCGAGAGACCCTCAGAGCTCTCCCATGTTCATCGATTGCTGTTACGCGCGGTCATGGTGTTGAAAATGGAAGCACTCTCCGAGCTACTACAAACTCCAGACATCTACGGCAACCTTCCGAGAACATTGGTCTTTTTCTTCGAGTCCTTTAAGGAGGTGCTTGAACGTTCGGAACGAGATTTCGACAAGCAAAAAGAGCTCGTACGGGAGCTTCTCGCTGCGTTTGGGGCGGAATGGGTAGCCTTTTGGAAGGAGAGTTACACCATGGCTCAGGAACCGGAGGTCGATGCGGCGAGGATGTTTCGTGAGGCGCTGCTACGGCTCCGAGAGGAGAAAGTGCTTGAATCTATTCAGGTCCTCGAGGCCTCTCTCAACGAGCCAGAAGGGGAAAACCGCAGGGAACAGCTTCTCCAAGCTCGGCTGGATCTCACCCGAAAATTGAGGAGTTTAAGAGAGCAGGGAGCGGCCGAATCCTCCCGCAACTAGTGGTATCGAGAGTAAAACCCCCTTTTTTGCTGTGCTGGCTTGTTCAAGGTACCTATTTTTGGCAAGTTAGCGTGACTGTCTGGGAGATGCCACCCATCGCAAAAGTATGAAAGCTGCGACATAGTTTGAGTTTTACAATCTGAATCCGAAGTATCGAAATCGGTCTGGTATCGAATTTGTCGAACTCGGGGATTGAATCGCAGATCTCTATTCATACCAGGAACGTGAGAAGTGGGCCGAGAGAATGAAGCTTGGAAGTTGTGCTTGGTAAACGAAGCTCAATTTCCTCTTTAGCTCAATATGGAGAATCTCGAATACAAAACGAGAGCTCATGTAAAGCATTAGGGAGTGTGCCGCGTGACTGCGAGGAAAAGGCCTTTGAAAAAGAAAATATCGAAAAAACGACCAGCTGCAAAAAAGAGAGTTGTGAAAGCTACCGCAAAAAAGAAAGTGGTGAAACGGACCACCGCAAAGAAGGCTCCGGTAAAGAAGAAGATTGAAACAAAGAAGAAAGTCGCACAAGAGAAAAAAGGTGCTG
>JAGRAT010000135.1 GCA_020434495.1 Bdellovibrionales bacterium
CTCCTGTGAATTCATCATAAATCCACCATCACCACAGATGGCAACCACCTTGCGATCTGGATGAACAAGCTTTGCCCCCATTGCAACTGGAAGGCCCGCACCCATGGTAGCCAGAGCATTATCGAGCAGGAGCGTATTCGGTTGATAGGCCATGTAGTTACGAGCAAACCAGACTTTGTAAATGCCATTATCAAGCGAAAGAATCCCACTTTCCGGCATTACTTTTCTCACATCCGCGACTAGGCGCTGTGGAATCATCGGAAACGCATTACTATCAGCATCGACTCCAATCCGTGCATCAATTTCCAGCTTCGCTCTGCGGTAGTAATCAAAATCCCAATGCCCTTGCTTCTCCACTGCCTCAGTAAGTTGCCACATCGAATTTGCGATATCGCCAATCACTTCAAGCTGTGGAAAGTACACTTCATCAATCGAAGCAGTAAAAAAGTTCACATGAATGACCTTCTTCCCTCCGTGCTCCATAAAAAACGGAGGTTTCTCAATTACATCGTGTCCAACATTAATAATGAGATCAGCATGATCGATCGCCCAATGGAGGTAATCCTTATCAGAGAGCGCGGCCGTTCCAAGTGCCAACTCGTGGCGTTCATCCACAACCCCCTTCCCCATCTGTGTGGTAAAGAAGGGAATACCTGTATGTTCGATAAAGTTTCTCAAATGGTTCGAAGCTCTCTTTCTATTAGCACCGGCTCCGATAAGAATAAGCGGTGATTTTGCCTCCTCTATCATCTTCTTGGCGCGAGAAATTGCTTTCTGCTCAGCCGCTGGCCTTCTTGTATGCGCATCATGAAAAAAATGAACGTCTTCAACTTCCTCTGCGGCAATATCTTCTGGGAGCTCCAAATGAACTGCTCCTGGTCGTTCCTCTTCTGCGAGCCGAAAGGCCTCCCGGACACGAGAGGCAATACGATTTCCATTCACGATCTGGACCGCCGACTTCGTAATCGGTTTCATCATCTCTACGATATCAACTATCTGGAACTGTCCCTGCTTGCTCTTCTTGATAGGTTTTTGCCCCGTAATCATGATCATCGGCATAGCACCCAACTGAGCATACGCCGCACCAGTGACGAGGTTCGTTGCTCCGGGTCCGAGGGTTGACATACACACTCCGGGCTTACCTGTCATTCGGCCATAGGCAGTAGCCATAAATGCTGCCCCCTGCTCGTGACGGGTAAGAACAAGTTGAATTTTTGAAGTCCTCAGAGACTCTAAAACGTCGAGGTTCTCTTCTCCTGGAACCGCGAAAATGTACTCTACCCCTTCGTGTTCAAGTGCTTTCACGAATACGTCAGATGCTTTCATAGTTGAATTCCTAATTCAGGTTTACATACCCCGCGCAAACGAAACTGCCCGGTAGCAGAATAGGCTCCGTCTGGAGGACGAGTCTGGTGTAAACTCGAGCCGCTTTCTCTTCGGAGGACCTCTGCTGGCACCGAAGTAGGCGACCATGCTTATGGGACGAATGCAACAGGAAAATACCTCTGAAATAGACCGGCACGGTGTTGAATTCAGAGGGGAATTGCTCTATGCTATATAAACGCTTACTAATATAAAGAATATCGCATAATGGAGCAGTTTATGTTTCACAGATATCAAATTCTATCCACCCGCACTTCCTTCTGTTTTCTTGCCGCTTGTTGGACCTTACTGCCACTACCCTCTGCTTTTGCAACACCATCAAAGTATAACGGCGTCTTTTCACCGCTCCCTGAGCTCGAAGTGCCAAAGTCCGAGAGCGAGAAGGCGCTACTTTCACTGGGGGAAAAACTCTACTTGGATCCGGTGCTCTCCGAAAACATGACGCAGTCGTGTAATAGCTGCCACCAACTCGGGAAATATGGTGTTGATGGCGAGGCGACATCTCCCGGTGCTTTCGGCAAACGCGGGGATAGGAACTCACCATCCTCTTACAATGCTTTTCTTCACATCGCCCAGTTCTGGGATGGCCGAGCTAAGGACGTTGAAGAGCAAGCTCTTGGACCAGTGCTGAATCCGGTCGAAATGGCAATGCCCTCAGAAGACATCGTCGTGAAAAGATTAAAGGGTATTGATGAGTATCAGGTCCTTTTCAAGAAGGCCTTTGCTGACGAGCAGGATCCGATACGGTATGTCAACGTAGGCAAAGCTATCGGAGCGTTCGAACGGACCCTTATCACTCCGAGTCGATTTGATGATTTTCTGCGAGGCAACGCATCAGCGTTAACAGCAGAGGAACAGAAAGGATTGCAGACCTTTGTTGAAGTTGGTTGCACCGCTTGTCATATGGGAACTGGAGTGGGCGGTTCTCTCTATCAGAAGATTGGGCTTGTAAAGCCTTATAAAACGGACGACCTCGGACGATACGAGATCACTAAACAGGAGAGCGATAAGTTCGTTTTTAAAGTTCCAAGCCTTCGAAACATCGCTGAGACGGGCCCTTACTATCACGATGGATCTGTGAAAACCCTAGAGGAGGCAGTTCAGCTGATGGGGACTCACCAACTTGGAAGAGATCTCACGAAGGAACAGATACATGATATCGTTCTGTTCCTGAATAGCTTAACTGGAAAACTCCCTGAGCGATTTGCCGATCTTACTCAAAGATAGATAGTCAAACCATTCGCTACGATGGTTGTGGACCTTATCCGAAGGAGCATGGCTAGACGATACGCTCTCTCAACGCTATCGTTTAGCCGTGATCAACTATCGAGATAAAGCGCGATTTTATAATGAGTTTGGAACGCTGCTTGATGCTGGAATGCCGCTCACTCAATCACTTTCACTCTTAAAGATAACTTCCCTCCAAGAATCAATTGCAGACATTAACACTCGAGTTATTCGAGGTTCGAGCCTCTCCAATGCAATTCTTAAGAATAAGCGAAGCTTCTCAGTTCTCGAGCAAGGAGTTATCGCGATGGGAGAGGAAGCGGGAAAGCTGGTAGCTTGCTGCAAAAATCTTGCGCACTGGTTTGAGGTGCTCGCGAAGCTTAAAGCCGAATTCCTCAGTAGCCTCTGGTATCCAGCACTGATAATACATCTCGCTCCGATTATTACTGGGTTACCGGCTCTTGTTAGCTCAGGATGTTTCAGCTGCTACCTTTCAGGAACCTTGTTGGCTCTCGCCCCATTTTATCTCTCGTTCATATTCCTTTTCTGGGGTTTGCCCTTGCTGAGAAAGGGCGAAAGTCCATTAGCAAAACAGATGGACAAATTGCTACTGAAGATCCCTCTCTTCGGTGTTGCCATTCAAAAGCTTAATCTCTCTCGCTTTGCTCTCGCGCTGAGCTATGCAATTGATTCAGGGATTGAGATTCACCGCTCACTTAAAATTGCTCTTGATACCGTTACCAACCTGTCATTACAGGAAAAATTGAAGCAGATCTCCCCGGCTATTCGATCGGGAGAGTCACTGGCCAACGCTCTTCGTCAATCAGGCGCGAGCGAAGGGGTGGCTGAAGGACTCCTGACCGTTGGTGAGTCCTCAGGCAAGCAGGTTGCAATGCTTCAGAAACTTCACGAGTACTACTTTGATGATTTTAGAACCCTGATGATGCGAGTAGGAAAAGTTCTTCCAACAATCGCCTTTGTCCTTGTGGCTCTTCTCGTAGGAGTTCAAACGGTGAATTTTCACTCTAGTAGACTGCAAACCTTGTCGGAGATGTGACAAAGTGCGAACCCTTTTCCCCATTCTGCTTACCCTGCCTCTTCTATTTTCTTGCTCCTTTCGCGATCAAGAAAGCACCCTTTTCCAGAAACTCACCGCTCACAAAGAGACAACCGATGAGATTTCGGACTATGTAGTAAGAGGAAACTCGTACATGGTAGCAAGTGAGTCATGGAGAGCGAGCCAGATTGGGGCAGAAGTTATTGAAGCAGGGGGAAATGCTGTTGATGCTGCAATCGCCGTTTCTTTCGCCTTATCCGTAATTCGCCCCCACGCTACTGGGATAGGAGGCGGAGGATTCGCACTATTAAAGGAACCGTCAAAGGAAGCAAAATTTATAGATTTTCGAGAACGGGCGCCTCAAGCTGGCAACCTTCAAGACTACTTTGATGGAACAAATTTCGATGCCAACAGATCTCGATTTGGCGGTCTCGCGGTAGGTACACCAGGTCTCCCTGCCGGCTTGGAGTATCTCTACAACCATTACGGTTCGGGAAAGATCCCATGGAAGTCACTCGTCACTCCTGCAGTAGAAATTGCTGAGAACGGAATCGCCACCTATCCGCATCTCAATGGAGCAATTGAGTGGTTTGCTAAAAACACTCCTGTGGGACAGCAGGAGAGTTTTGCTACCGCTTCGTTGCTCAATATTTTCAAATCTCCCCCTCCCTTTCGAAATGTAGATCTCGCAAAGGCCTTACGTGATATTTCGAACTCTGGAAGTCACAGTTTTTATCATGGGGAAATCGCGTTAGACATCGTTTCCACAGCACAAAAAAACGGTGGGAAAATTACTCTACATGACCTTGAGTCTTACCAAGTTATAGAACGGTCAGTAGTTCAAGGACACTACGGTCCATACGAAATCATTGGCGCTCCGCCACCAAGTAGCGGAGGTCCGGTTACCATCCAGGTACTTAACATGCTCGAACCATTCCTCAGACCTGGAGGCCCTCTGTGTTCTCAAAACTCCGTAAATGATGATGAAGTTATCGCGTTGAAAGTAAAAGCTCTTCGACGAGCATTCGAGGATAGGGCGGTAGCCTACGGAGACCCAGCATTTTGGGAAAATGATATTTCAAAGTACCTGAGCAAAGAGTATGCAAAATCACGGATGACGATGAGTGGAGAAAACTTTCCTCCACAAACCACATCCATTTCGGCCCCTCAACAAAATACCTCACACTTCTCGATAGTTGATTCGGAGGGAATGGTAGTCTCGTCGACTCAATCGATAAACTACTTCTTTGGTGCTGGAATCATGAGCGGGAGATTTGGGATCATCCTAAATAACACAATTGATGATTTCTCATTTACAGAATCCGCGGAGAATATTTTTGGACTTGTAGGTGGAAAAGCAAACCTCTTTGCGCCAGCAAAAACGCCCCTGAGCTCAATGTCTCCTACTATCGTAATGAAGGATGGCGATGTATTCGCGGTACTAGGGAGTCCAGGGGGTTCAAAGATAATTTCAGCCGTCATTCAGGTAATCCTAAACAGCACCTGCCACCAACTTTCACCCTCTGAAGCCGTGTTTTCCCCAAGGGTTCACCACCAGGGGACGCCCAACATCTTGTTGCTGGACAGTGGAGGCTTTTCGAAAGGAACGATCTCCTCTCTACAGCGGGCAGGATACTCAATTGAAGAAACCGATTACGGGATAGGGGCAGTCAGCGCAGTGTTTAGAGATCTCTCTTCTGGAGAACTTACAGGAGTCAGCGATCCAAGAAGAGAAGCAGGGCCTTTCGGAAGATAGACTCCTCTGAAACTTTCGCACTCAATTGTCCCAAATATTCGTAGACTGCAGGGTAACTTCTTTTAAAAAGCCCCATATTTAGCGACCAATTGTCATCTCCAACCGTAAAATATTCGATATTTACTCGGACTTCCCAGGGAACGGATGTCTATAACTTACTGATTCAAGGAAGATCTCGGTGCCGATATCTACTCGCACAAATATCGCCTCGCTTGGAGCAATGCGAGCATTGGGTCAGCACACCCATCAACTTGGCGAGGTTTTTCAGCGGCTCTCTTCTGGCCTGAGAATCAATAAAGCTAGCGACGATGCCGCAGGACTGGCGGTCTCTGAATCCCTGAGAGCAAAATCTCAAGTCTATGCTCAGGGAGTTCGCAATCTAAATGATGGAATCAGCCTTCTCAACATCGCTGATGGAGCACTAGGCGAACTCACTAATATAGTGACTAAGCTTAAAGAGCTGTCGACACAGTCTGCCAGCGGTTCCCTAAGTGGCAGCCAACGCTCAGCTATCAATACTGAGGCCCAAGCCTTATCTGATGAGTACACCCGACTTGCTCGGGGAACGAAGTTTAATGGCATCTCGCTATTTGATGGAGATCTCAGCGATCTCCGTTTACAGGCAGGTTTTGGAAACGATGGAGGAATCGCCTCTGGTATCGGCGGAGCAATCTTTGACGACAACTTCTCTACGGTATCCTTCGGCAATCAAACCGGTAACGCCACCAGGGATGTTGCCTTGGCAGATATAAACGGCGATGGACATGTTGATATGCTCAACGTTGGACAATCTACCTCGGTGAGGGTCCAACTCGGCGACGGCACTGGAGGATTTGGAAGCATTACGACATACACCTTGCAGAACAACGGAACTACAAAGATCGAACTCTTTGATATCGATCACGATGGCAATCTTGATGTAGTTGCAGCAGGACGCAATGCTGGTGTTGGTGATGTGGCCGTTCTGCTCGGCAATGGGGATGGAACATTTCAAAGCGCCGTACACAATCAGCTGAATGGCTCGATGACATACGGAATAGATATTGCCGATGTAAATGGCGACGGATTGGAAGATATTGTCTCAACGGGATATTCGGGAGTTAATGAAACTTTTCACATTGCATACGGCAATGGAGATGGCACCTTTCAAACAGCAATCACAATCGATACTACCATCAACACTCAGGGATATGCTCTCGCGCTCGGCGACATAAATAACGACGGGAAACTTGACTTTGTATCTAATGGGACAGATGGAGGCTCTGGCTACGCGTATGTTTATACCCAGGATGCAAACGGAAACTTCAATGCCACAGGAGGATTCCAAACCTCCACATACCTTGGTCTCGACGTTGAACTCGCTGACATCAATGGAGATGGAAATCTCGATGTACTTACTACCGGAACACAGAGCGGATATTCCTCTGGGCAGGTTACGGTGCGCCTTGGAAACGGAGATGGGACGTTTGGCAGTGGAGTAGAGTACCAGATGAATGACCTAATCAGTTTCACTACTGAATTGGCGGATCTCAATGGAGATGGCGTATTGGACATAGTTACCTCTGGCACAAACAGTAGTGGAGGGGGAATTGGATTTCGGTATGGAGTAGGCGACGGAACGTTTGGAGACGTTATGAGTTTCGACTCTGGAGAAGTTACCCTCGCATACTCAGTTAGCCTGGCCGACCTAAATGAAGATGGTGTACTCGATATTGCCACAGGAGGTCATTCAGCAGGAACAGCAACCGGAGGTGTTCACTTAGCCAGCACAAGTGACGGAGTGTCCTCACTACTCCCTTTTGATTTAAGCACCCTAAGTGGGGCACGGTCTGCCCTTCACATCTTCGACTACACTCTGGACAATCTTACTCTTCAACGGGGAGAAATTGGGGCGTTTGTAAGCCGAATCAACAGCACTATTAACACGACACGGACCACGAGCGATTCCCTAATTGAGGCTCGCGGTCGGATTGTGGATGCGGATATCGCAACAGAAACTACTGCGCTTGTGTCGCTGCAAATCAAACAGCAGGGCGCCGCTGCAATACTAGCGCAAGCGAATCAACAACCATCGCTCGCTATTCAACTTCTCGGAGGATAAATCTTGTAATTTCGAAGTGCTCGTTGTCAGCGTCTCGAACTACCGCTTCTCAGTTTGTCACCTGCATGAGCACGAAGGGTTGTACGATAGCGCATGAAAACTCGCGAGTTGGATCCGAGTTCCATTCTTCGAGCTGAGAACGAGAAGGCTTGGAGACGACTCCCTGCTCAATCCAGGCGGATACTGCCTTGGTATCATCTGACGCGATCGTCTCAGCCGCCTCACGAAGATCGAGCGAGGATGAAACGATAATTACGGCATCCCGCTCAAGGTGAGGCCGAATGGTGTGCCATGTGGCTTCGGCAATTTCGAGGTTGCGATCAGATTGTTCGTTAGAGTTCATAAGTCTGAAACAACACCTTTTCAGTTAGGAGCACTTTCAGCTAGGGGCACTGTTCAGCGACCAACTTGAGGGCATAAAAAAACCCCTCTAAGACTTTCGCCTTAGAGGGGTCATAATCTCGGCAACGACCTACTTTCCCACCGTGTAGTAGTATCATCGGCGCTGCGAGGCTTAACGACCGTGTTCGGAATGGGAACGGGTGGAACCCTCGCGCAATAATCACCAAGAGTCATAACACCACGGTGCTATACACCACTGTGCTATCAATCTTGCGGACCACTTAGTTATATCGAAAGTTCCATCCCTACCCCTTAGGGGTGGCAATGTTTCCGGAGGAAACTTGCCGGGGGGAAGTACTGGAACCCTCGCGCAATAATCACCAAGAGTCATAACACCACGGTGCTATACACCACTGTGCTATCAATCTTGCAGACCAGCTCTTGTATTAGGACACTCTTGACCAAGACACTGCTGCGGTTCTAGGACATTGTTGCCCTGACTTTGCGCTAAGCAAGCTGTGCTAGTAGCAAAGCCCGCTTACAACAAAGCCAGGACCAGGTCCAG
>JAGRAT010000136.1:0-6667 GCA_020434495.1 Bdellovibrionales bacterium
TCTTTCGAAGGAGCCGAATCAGTGGCGAGAATTGTTCGTTCAATGAAGGCATTTTCTCATCCTGGTACGGAAGACAAGGCGTACCTTGACATAAATGAAGCAATCGAAAGCACTGCGACCGTTTCTCGTAACGAGTGGAAGTATGTTGCAGATATGACGCTCAACTTAGATCCCTCTATACCAATGGTGAGGGGATATGCCGGAGAACTGAGCCAAGTATTCCTCAACCTTATCGTTAATGCGGCCCACGCAATTGGTGATGCTACGGAGGGTGGAAAAGCAGGAAAGCGAGGTATTACTATCACGACTCGTCACCGTCAAGGAATTGTTGAAATATCAATAAGTGATGCCGGAATTGGTATTCCTGTCGAGATTCGGGAGAGGATATTCGATCCCTTCTTTACTACTAAGGCAGTAGGGAAGGGCACTGGGCAAGGATTGTCGATGGCTTACTCAACAATAGTGGAGCGGCACAATGGGTCAATTGACTTCCTCTCTGAAGTTGGCAAAGGAACCACTTTTCGTATTTCCCTTCCAGTAGATGGAAAGGAAGAATGATCCGAGCAGTTTTCCATAGGTCATCTGCTACCTCAAACTGTGCTTTGCTCCGCTAGTGATGGCAACTATGGCTGGATGAGACACCTTGCGCTCCAACGATATGGCAAAGAACTCCTCCTTCACCCCTTCCAGAAGTAGCGCCCTCTCCACCCCATAGTTACTTTTAATCTCTTTTTCTACTACAGCTGCAGCAGGGAAGAGTCCGTATCCCTCCGACCCATAGGTCTTTAGAAGCGCACTGTCCTCAAACTCAGCTACCACCGAGGGAGTAAATCCTTGCGCCTCAAACCAGGTGTCACAAGCGCGCCGAATCATTGTGTTCGAAGTGGGTAAGATGAAAGGAGCTTGCCTGATGGCGTCTGGAGATCTTCCTTTTAGATTTTTGAGAACCGATGGGGTACCGTAAAAGCAGATCTGACTGGAGCCGAGCCTATGATTGAAGGCCTTAACGGCTACTTCAGCAGTAAACGGTGCATCAGCAAGTACGAGATCAAGATCGTGGGATCCCAATTTTGAAAGAAGGGTCTCTCTTTTTCCTTCGTAACATTCAATCTTCACTTCCTGGCTAACTTGGTGCACCGGCATCAAAGTCTTAAAGGTAACAAGCTTTGGAAGTGATACCGTGACTCCTATCCTGAGTCGGAGTTCGTAACTTGGTGAACTGCCCTTCAGAACAGCCTGTAGTTCATTTCCAAGCCCGAATATGTTTCTCGCATAACGGTGCACGACCCGCCCATCTTCGGTAAGGAGTAGCTTCCTTCCAAGTCGATCAAAGAGTTTTACCTGTAAATGCTCTTCGAGCTGCTTGAGCTGACTAGAGAGAGTTGGTTGGGACAAATGAAGCTTCCGAGCCGCGATAGAGACCGACTCCTCCTCGGCAATTCGAAAAAAATAGTAAAGATGATGATAGTTTAGCCACATAAGGAATTTGACTAGCATAGAGTTACTCTATGCTAATTATTTCATTTATGAATTTGTCTATGTAACCGCTAGTGATTATATTAGTCAATATGAAAATCTTAACTGGGATCTCATCTTGCAGATGTTGAACGCGAATCGAAATCCGCAGCTTGGACTAGCAACAATCGTAGAGCGACTACGCCCCCTCGTTAAAGGAGAAGGGTACCTGGTCTGGGGCATCCTCATATTCGGGTTGGTCACTTCTATACTATCGCTCGCTGTACCCGTGGCTGTTCAATCGCTTGTGAACTCCGTTGCGTTCGGAACCCTAACTCAGCAACTCATTGTGCTCTCGGTAGTTGTACTTCTGGTGCTGAGTTTCTCCGGAATGCTGAAGACCGCACAGCTCGTCGCTATCGAGCACCTTCAGCGAAGACTTTTTGTGCGACTCACCTTAGATCTCGCAAGACGCATTCCTGCATTTTCGTCACGAGGCATAGGGGGAATATTTGGACCCGAAATTCTTAACCCGTATCTTGAAGTTTCTACCCTCCAAAAGTCACTTGCCGATATTCTTGTAGGAGGATTAGGATTGCTCCTACAGATCGTTTTTGGACTACTTCTCCTAACCCTTTACCATCCGCTGCTTCTTGTATTCGCGTCGTTTCTCGGACTCGCCGTAATCCTGATCATCTTCGTTCTTGGGAAATATGGGGTATCAACAGCCGATGCAGAATGCAGCGCAAAATACGAGACTCTTGAATGGTTGGAAGATATGGCTCAATTCGGAACTCTTTTCCGCTCGGAGGAAGGCATGGAGTTCGGACATAAAATGGCCGATGAGGCCGCGCTGAAATGGTTAAGCGCTCGGAAGTCCCATTTCCGCGTACTCCTCAGCCAGAACATGGCCGCATACGCTACACACGCTATAGCAAGCGCAACCCTGCTCGGACTGGGTGGATACCTTGTGATTCGTGGGCAGTTAACCCTCGGGCAACTCGTAGCTGCTGAACTTGTTGTAAACGCAGCACTCTCCGGTTTAGTGAAGTTTGGAAAACACCTAGAAAGTCTCTATGACCTAAGTGCAGCAATGGAGAAACTGAATAAATTACGTGAGATCGAGATCGAAGAAACTTCTGGCGACTCTCCTCAGTGGAACACTGGCCAACCTGCTAGCCTCTCAGTTACGAATCTAAAAGTGCTGAAGAGCAACTCGCGAGAGTATGTAATCGATGATCTCATGCTTGACGCGCCGCCTGGTTCTCGTATCGCTATCATTGGAGAAAATGGAATTGGGAAGAGCATACTAGCTGATTCCATTTACAGGTTCATAAAGCCAGCAAGCGGAACTATTAAAGTTGATGGGCATAACATTTGGGATGTCGACCTTGTATCTTTGAGATCCCGTGTTGGCATAGTCTCCGTTCCCCGCTTTTTTCACGGAACCCTTGAGGAGAATTTAAAGCTCGGTCGGGATGTGACAAGACGAGATCTGAGAGACCTACTCGACAAACTTGGACTCAGTAAGAAAATCGAGTCCCTCCCGGATGGGCTACAAACCGAAATAACACCGAATCATCGGATATTCTCATACGGAGAAATGCTTAGACTTTCGATAGCTCAAATCCTTCTGGGCTCGCCCGGACTGCTCATAATTGATCAAACACTAGACGGAGTTGATGAACGCTCGCTGGACGGAGTATTTAAGCTGTTATTGAGTCCTGAGTTGGCCTGCACGATCATAGTGCTCACCCACGACCCAAACATTGCCAGCGAATTTCCCACTACCTACGTCCTTCATGGAGGCAAACTGTCACGAGATCTCAGAGCTGCCCCAAGTTTTCAGGAGCATCGCAAACAATGAGTTCCGTTCTTCCGACATTCCCTGAACTGATTGACAGCAAGAGTCGTTACCAAGCGAAATCTGCTCTATACTCACGAGTACCACGGACGCTCGCCTATTTCTCGACCATCACGATAGCGATACTTCCATTCTTCGCGATCGCACTTCTCGCCGTACCTTGGCAACAGGTCAGTATGGGAAACGGCAAAGTAATCGCCTATGCCCCAGAAAATAGGCTCCAGACTGTCGAGGCTCCAATTAGTGGTCGACTAGCCCAGTGGCACGTGACCGAGGGACAAGAGGTCAAGCAAGGCGATCCCTTAGTGGAACTCGCGGACATCGACCCTGACATTATTTCTCGTCTGCGAAGACAGTATCAAGCACTCCAAGTAAGTTTAGAGGCATCGGAAGAGGCACTTCAGATTAGCAAACGAAACTTAGGTCGTCAGCGAACACTCGCTGAGAAGGGACTTAGCTCCCAAAGAGCCTATGAACTGGCTCAAATTGAGGTTGCAAAGTTTGAATCGGAGGTATCATCAGCACGCGCGGATCTCGCAGAAATGGAGGTCAAACTCTCTCGTCAGCAGTCTCAAACAATTCAAGCAGATAGAGATGGCATAGTAATGCGAATCCTTGCGCCTCAGGGGGGAATAATGGTCTCAGCTGGAGAAGCGCTAGCGGTTCTCGTTCCAGACACAGAGGATCGCGCTGTCGAAATGTACATCTCAGGGAATGACCTTCCACTCGTTCAACCTGGACGAAAAGTACGACTGCAATTTGAAGGATGGCCTGCAGTACAATTCACTGGCTGGCCATCGGTGGCGATTGGAACTTTTGGTGGAACGGTGCGTTTCGTGGATCAAGCTGATGATGGTAAGGGAAACTACCGAATATTGGTATTTCCAGATCCAGAAGAGCCGGATTGGCCCTCGGCACAGTTCTTGAGGCAAGGTGTCCGGACCGTTGGCTGGGTTTTACTAGACGAAGTACGGCTCGGCTGGGAGCTTTGGAGAAGGCTGAATGGATTCCCGGTAACTGTATCCGGCTCTACAGCTTCTTTCGAAAAGGAGAAAGGGACAGAATAGCCATGTGTTTACGTCGACCGTTCTTGATATTCCTATTAGCAACAATCCTCGCGGATTACTCATACGGGGAGAGCCTTCGTGCATCTTCCGTTATAGACACACCTTCACAACCGCTAACTCTTAGCAAAGTGTTGAAGTCAGTTAAAGTTCATCATCCAACTATCCAACAGGAGCTGAAAAAGAGGCAGGAGGCAGAAGCGCAACAGTTAAGTGCAAATGGTGCGTACGATCCTGTAATCCGCTCAAAAAGCTTTTCCTACCTGAATGGCTTTTACTCGGGAAGTTCAACCGAATCAATCGCGGAGGTGCCGGTCGACCTTGCGTATGGTTCTCTTTTTGCGCGCTACCGTAAGGGCAGCGGAACTCTTCCAGTTTACGAAGATGAGTTTCAAACCCTAGATGGCGGTGAGGTTGGTGTTGGAGTGAAGTTCTCTCTTCTCCGAAATCTCCTAGACGACGAACGGAAACTTGGGATCGACCTTGCTCGCTACGAGCGTGAGCTTGCAGAGCTCTCGATCGATGTTTCGCGAGTTGCATTGCAGCAAGCTGCCACCGAACGGTACTGGACCTGGATTGCGCAGGGACAAATTCTAAAAATCTACCGCAAACTATTAGAAGTCGCTGAAACAAGGCAAGCACAGCTGGTAGCTCGTGTTGAGGCGGGAGATCTTGCTGCCTTTGAAGCACTTGATAACCAGCGCTCAATTCTTCAACGAAGATCTCGAGTGGTGAAACAAGAAGCCCTTGTTAAAGAACTGGCATTGGGACTTTCCCTCTACTTCCGCGGATCCGCGGGTACACCAATTGTCCCATCCTTAGAAGAGCTCCCCAGTAACGTACCAAAGATTGCCGAGCCACAAAAAAGTCTGGAGAGGTATCTTTTAGAGGCCTATCAACAACGACCGGACTTAAAACGGATCGAAACAGAAGTTCGCATGATTCAACGCGAAGAGCGCTTTGAGTCTTCGCGCCTTCTTCCCGATTTAGAGCTTTCCACTTCCTATTCACGAGACGATGGTTCCGGTTCTCTGAGTAGAGAGGGTGACGAAGTAAAATTTTACGTCTCGGTTGAGGTGCCGCTCTTTCAACGAAAGACGAAAGGAAAGCTCAGAAAGCTCGAAAACGCTACTCACCGAAAGCTTATTGGAAAACGGTACTTACAAGAAAAGATTCGAACGGACTTATCTGTATATCTTACCCAGCTTCAACAAGCATACGACCGATACCTTGTTTCCGTTGCAGAGCTTGAAACCACCAAAGAGTTGGAGGATGGAGAATCTGAAAGATTTAAAAGTGGCGACAGCAATCTTCTGTTCCTTGCAATGAGAGAACTCGCTGCCGCAGAAGCCCGCGTGCATGTAATTGAGGCAAATGCCGAGAATCTACTCTATTATCACCTTCTGGAAATCAGCACTGGATCCAATCAGCACTATTAGCACCTTCGATTAAAGCCGTGGATTGTAACGCAGATGCGGCGATTGGCTGATTTTCTCAGCGAGTTCGTCCCGTCGCTTTTTGTGGGTGACTTGGATATCCCAAAACCAAAGGACAGGGGGCCATGAGCCCCCTAATTGCTAGCAGTATCCCGAGAGGGCTATCGTTGTATCGCTCCAAAAATGCCCAAAAAGGTCATTTCCGACCTTACGATGCCGCTTTTTCAACGCCGCCAGAAGTGCAGGAAAACACTAAGAAATTTCCTCAAACAGCTCTTTAAATATCTATTTTCTTTTGTTTTCTATCGAGAGAGCTCTAAGCAAGATTCTTGATGTGTCTTCATATCTTTGGGGTTTGGGTTACACGCGAATACTTTTCTCTTATCCGAAGTCGCTCCTCTTATCATATCTTCCTCAGTTCAAAGTGCTGCTGGCATCAATCTTTGAGATGACAGCCGTGGAATTGAGTTTTGCGGATGAGAAGTAACGAGTGGCTTCTGTCCAACAATGGTTACGGAGAAGGTTTCTGTGAAATTACATTCATTATCACTATCGATGTCATCGTATCTCTCGCTGTTACTCCTACTGACGGGCGCTTGTCTCCATGAGACAAAGGCGCAAGTAAGTGTCCATCATACGGTCACTCATAATGAGAATGTCCTTCCGATCCCAGAAATTGTGCATGTGCCTTCTAACATTGCGTCTCTGGTAGAACTCAATATCAGTGGAGGAGAGTCCAATGGCTCGTTTCGAACAGCGTACCCTCTGGCTTCTCTCACGACTCCAAATGGGTTATTCAACATCGAGCTCATGTACGATTCCCATTGGAATGACCCTGGAGTTCAAGC
>JAGRAT010000136.1:6677-8429 GCA_020434495.1 Bdellovibrionales bacterium
GTTGGACGTTAAGCGATCTTCCGCGGATAGTAATCGAGAAAGACTCTGCAGGTCGAATTCTCAACGCAATGCGATGGGAAAATTTCAAACTGTCTACTCTAGAACAACATCCGGAAGATTCTGGACTACTTCAAACCTCAAATGGAAAGCCCATATTTCAGAAAGCGCGATTTCAAACGACTCTCGGCCAGTCGAGTCTGATTGTTCGCCACCCAAATGGCAATGAAGAAACCTATCGACTGCACGGACACTCTCTTGATATTGAGTCTCAACACGCTAAAGAACTGTATCTCTTAAGCGAGTTCAGGAAAGCGGGAAATCCAACGGAGCTATCTCGGCATTTCTCTTATGATGCAAATTCGAACCTACAAGAGATCACCTGTGCTGATGGCACTAATGTTACCTTTGAGTACCAAAATGGCCGCATCTACCGCGTGCAAAGCAGCTTAGGACACTCTGTTCTCCTAGATTACAATGGAAGCGGTATGCTCAACTCGATAAATTACGGCTATGTCGAGGCCTGGACTTCGTCGCATCCAAATTCGATTAGCTCCTTTTCCTCCGAGCAGGTCGAACATAGGTATCAATTCCAATACACCTCAAGCCTGCTCTCTGCAGTGGAGCATCCAGACGGCGCTCGAACAATCATAGGGTATGATTCAGTTTCAGGACGATTGCGCTCGATAGAAGAACCTGGTGGCAAACAGGTGAGGTACTTTTACCAAGATACGGGTGCATCATTAGACAGTTCAATAAATGCCAATATCACAACTGTTTTTGTCAATGTGATTGGTACTGCCGGTTTACTCACAACTTACAATCGACTCGGTTTGCCTCTTTCCACTCATGTAATTGCATCTGATGCGGTTGATGGGGAACCCTCTGAAGAACTAATTAAACTCGCCAGTGGCTCTTACTCATTACCGGCGACAAGGTTTGAATACAACGTGGATGGACAGCTCGTCAGTGTTGTCCGCCCTGAGGGGAATCGTATTGAATATCGATACGACACTTTATCATCAGATCGGTTACAGCATGGAAATCTAGTAGCTAAAATTTCTCATCCCGATTCGAACAGGGGTGCGGATGGTAAAGGTGCTGCACTGTCTCCTGCGTCAGAGCTTTTTGTGTATGATGCTCTGTTCAATAGAAAGGTCCAGCATACGGATCAGGAGAATCAGACTACCCGACATTTTCTTGCTTATCAGGAAGGATTCGCCAAAAGACAAGTAGAGCAGCTGGTCTCACGTTGGAAACTTTCCTCTGCTCGCATTTTCGACCAGAAAGATCTGAACGGGAATGGGATGCTAGATCCCCTCAGTCCAGAAGTTGTTTTGACTGTCCGTCCAGATGTAACCAGCTATGATCTCCAGAATGCCACTGGAAATGGCCGGCCTCCAACTATTGAAACCGTACAACCATCTCTTCAGTTTAATCGCGACCAACATGGGCGAATAACGGAAGCAGCATCTCCTCAAATACCGACCTCAACCCAATTTCAGTACGATGGTCCTAGCGGTTCTCCATTCTCCGGGATTTACACGGGCTTGAACAGCTCCTCTGGTGAAACTGCGACCTCTACAAACTTCATTCGAGACCAAAAGGGAAATGTTATCGAGGAACATCGCCCAGATGGGATTCGACTCACCTACTCGTATAATCAGCTCGGGTGGCATACACGAACTGTTGTTGATGGACGAATTTTAAGGAATTTTTATGACCCGAGTGGAAGACTCGTACGGAAAGAATTGG
>JAGRAT010000137.1 GCA_020434495.1 Bdellovibrionales bacterium
CTAGGTTTAAACTTTTCGAACACTTGATAGATCTTCTTCACCTGTTCTCGCGTCGGATTGAAAAGGATGTCTCGCAACGCCACTAGGGAAAAAGATCGAAGCTCCGGACTCGCTCCGTTCTCGAGAATTTCTGTGGTGAGGCTAGTCGCATCAGATGCCGCTGGACCAAACTCCATAATGACCCGAAACATCTCCTCACATGAAATTTCCATGTACTGAGCAAAGGCTCTCTCCCTCCCTGGAAGCTTTTCTACCTGATTTTTTTCTGGTACAGGGCCACGGCCATTAAGTTAAGGGCTTCGGAAGTTCGTCTTTTGAAGGGGTTAAATGCTTAACTTAATGGCCGTGGGTACAGGGCTACTTTTTTCTTGAAGCACCTCTTCTCAATCAGCTTTTAACCTTGCCTACCTGTCCCACGAGGTCTATGGGAAAATTATCGAGGGTACCCACGGAATCTCTGAGGGCGACTACAGAGAGGGAATTGAACGTATTATTCGGACGATTGATTATGTCAGAAGGGAAATCGCTAAGTTCGGAAGCAAGTTTGCCTGCGCAAGCACGGCAGAACCAACTTGCTGCAAAATTTGGTTTCGTACTAACGCTGAGCTCTCCTTCGCGATATCGACATCCCGGATTCTCGCTTCAGCTGCTCGTGCATTTTCGCTTCCCGCTAAGTCCTTTGCAAGTGACGCACTCAATCTGGATTGAGCGGCCCCAATGTCTCCTCGGTTGAGAGCAATTTCTGCCAATGTAGACTTCATGGAGTCAAGAGCTGATCGCGCATCATCATCGGTACGTAGATTGAAAGCCGCAAGACCACCTCGGGTAGTGGTGTTTGCAATCAAGATATCCACGGTTGCAGCAGAAAAAGAGGCTGCGGCGATATCAAGTACCCCATCATCATTAAAATCAGCAAGTGCTAAATTTTCGACATCGCCTGCCACAGCGAATGTAGTTGCTGCCGCAAGATTTCCGTTCCCGTCTCCAAGGAGAACGCTAACGGCGGAGTCATCATAATCGGCTGATACTACATCAAGATTCCCATCTCCATTAAAATCTCCGACCTGGACGTCGAAAATGCCTCCACCACTCGCGAATGTACGTTCCGTAGCGAAAGTGCCATCGCCATTATTCAGTAAAATTCCGACCGTGTTGTTATTGTGCCCAATGATGACATCGAGGAATCCATCGTTGTTCATATCACCGACGTCGAATTCAGTCTCAGCATGCGTATTTCCAATCACGTAATCAGGTGAAACGTTGAAGGTTCCATCATTATTTCCTTCGAGCAGAAAGAAATGCCCGTTCGTTCCCAAAGTGGCAATATCCTCAATGTTATCGCCGGTAAATTCTCCCGCTACGACCGCACTTTGATGACGCCCAGTCACGACCGTATTATTGTAGGTAAAGTTGCCGGCTCCATCATTTAGGTAGATATCAACATCTTGATTTGAAAAGCGTTTGCTGACAGCAACATCGAGATAATCGTCATTATCGAAAAATCCAAGGGTAATATCATAAGGCTGAGTGGTTCCAAGGGAGCTCTGACCCACGGTAAATGTCCCATCACCATTACCAAACAATACTCCAATGGCATTTGAAGCTTGATGAGCACTGACGATATCGAGCGTGCCGTTATTGTCGATGTCTCCTATAGCCACCGACTCGGGAGCAGAACTAACAGGTCTCGTCTGGCCAGAGGCAGTGAATGTACCATCTCCATTCCCGAGAAAAATCGCGATCTGTCCGCCATCTCTAGTAACAATATCGGCATAGCCATCTCCGTCCAAATCAGCTGTGGCGATGGTGACGTTGTTATTTGTTGAGGTAAGACTTAGCCCAGCGGTGAACGTTCCATCGCCGATGGTTACCTGGCCTGCGCTCGGAAGTGCTGCAAGGATACGATGGTCTTCGGTACTGCGGATGTCTACTTGTAAATCGAGTGAAGAGCCTTCGGAACTAAGAAGCTTAATCCCGTTAAACTCTGTGGTATCTACGATCCTTGAATATTCAGCCGCAAGAGATTGTGCCTCGGTATCCAGAGCAAGTCTTTGTTCGGTGCTATACGTTCCGTTCGCGGATTGCTCAGAGAGCTCTATGATCTTGGAAACGATTCCTGTAAGTTCATTTAATGCACCGTCAGCGATGGAGAGAGCACTAAGTCCGTCATTGGTATTTCGAACAGCCGTTAAGTATAGTCGCGAATCTGCCCTAAGAGAATCTGCAATAGCCAGTCCCGCGGCATCATCACTTGCACGGGTAATCCGCTGGCCACTCGAGAGCCTTTCGAAAATGCCGCCAAGTCGTTCATCTGCCTGACCAAGACGTCGCTGTGCAGTGAGCGAGGCCATGTTACTATTCAGCGATAGCTTCATTACATCAACAATGTACTGGGGGCAGCAGTGTTACCAGACGATCAAATCGCTACCTTTCATCTATCGACCATGTCGTCAAAGTTCTTAACAAAAATTGGCTATATCACCTTAAGAGAATTTACTAGAAATTTCCCGATAGATCTTCTCCAACATGGAAATGTTCCGAATAAGATACTGCCGAAAAGTAAGGGGTAACTGCCAAATAATAAAAAGGTGGAAATCCAGACTCACTCTTTAGCCACAAGAAGTCTGTAAGTTCGTACAAGAGAAAACCTCTTTCGATGGGTGAACTGGGAAATCCTGAACAAGACTGACAACTACGAGAAGGTCGACTCACGCACCATCCATTTCCCTGTCACCGTTAAAGCGAACGGGGAGAAGACCGTGACCTATACCGTGAAGTACGATTGGTAGAGAGAAACGACAACCCCAAACGGGAAACCTGTGAAACAGGGTCAGCTCCTGCAATTAAGACTTCTCAGATAGTCTGAAACTAAGGAAATTTCGTAAAGTATTGTGGTTCTCCCTTTGTGAGTCACGTCACTTCTTTTCCATCACAAAACCCTCATTAGCGTGGTCACAACCAGGGGCAGTTGGGTGGATTCCTCAGTGACCAGCAAATATCAACTACATTTGAGGGGAATCATGAAAATACTGCAATCAATATTGCTAACGTTACTCCTGCTCGTCATGGGCGCAGGAGTTCAAAATCATGCCTACGCACAGGAATCCGGTGGACCATTTGAAGGTTTCACTTGTGACGATCTCGCACTTGATCGGCTTCGCTTGCAAGGCGATATCGATCGGTTGATCAAGGAAGCCGCCGAGAACCTTAATAGCCACCGTCAACTCGTTACCGAGATTCTTGACCTCAGAGAACGGGCGAACGCCAACAGAAGCAAAGCATCAAAAGCGGCGAGCGCTGGGAGAGCGGCAGAGGCGCTGCAGTTATGGAACTCTGCAAGGCTGTTAGAGCAACAGGCAAAGCTAAAGATGGCTGAAGCTGATTTGTACTTTAGAAAGAATCGTGATGCCGTTGCAGCGCTTGCTGAAAAGTTCGCTCATTTATCACGGATAGAGGCCCTTCTACGTCTACTTGATTGTCGCAGAGACGATGTCGAGAGCAAGTAAAACACCGAAAATCTAGCCACAACCAATAAATACTCTGGAGAAGAATATGAATAGCTTACTACGTCCAATTTTCATCATGATTTTATTCGTCCTCGCACTTTCTGGCCCTATTGGGGCGAGTGCGCAAGAAGGCTACTACCCTTGGCAGGGACTCTCTTGCGATCAACTCTTGCGTCAGATCCAGGCTCTTGAAGCTGAAATTCGGCAGCATACGAAGGAGGCTAATCAACATCAGGCAGCGATTGCCGAGTTGTCCAAGGACCTAGAGTCAGTTCAAGCTGAAGTTAAGAGCCTCGCGCAGCAACAGCAAAAAGCACTCAGTAACAATAATTTAGACGAGGCGAGGAATCTCGGATACCAGATTGAGAAAAAAGAGCATGCACAAAGGGGCATTGAACTAGAAATTGCTAAGAATAAACGCATGGAAAACTATCATGATGAGTTCATCGAAGAGACTCTTGCGTTAATCGTGGAGTTCCTCGGCGAATACAATCGGCGTGAGTGTCGCAAGTAAGTTTTCCGAGAGATGATGCCGAAGGCAACTGAAGTTGCCGGGAGGTCCCCGGAGGGGCAATAAATACTGCCCCTAGAATCAGCCGAAAGCGATCAGCTTTCGACGACGAGACCGGAAATTTCATTTGCGGGCAGTATAAAGGCTCAGGGGAAGGTTCCGGCCGAATCCCCTGTTGCCTTTCGGTAGTGTCCTTTCGACTACGTTAGATATTTCGTGAAACAACATAACCATCTGTAGCTAAATAGCCTAATACCGGAGGCAAAACGGATGCGGCTCTGTTGGGAACCGGGCTCAGCAAGTCTCTGGGTGGCTCCCGCCGCTCACAGGGTCCCTTGAGTTGCAATAATCTAGACTAATCCCACACCCGGAGCGGATCACCAAGCAGCGCGATTAAATTTAGTTCCGCAGCGAAACGAATTCTTACCGCCACGCTTTGACCGCCACAGTGGCGGCGGCTTCTCTCTCTGAACTTCTCTACTCAAGGCAAGAAGGTATCCTGCGTAAGCTACCATCAGTCCAGAGTTCACTTTTTCCATCCAAAAGAATCTTGGATTCAGTACGGAGCGTCCAACCAGCTATCCCTCCTTTCGATAAGGTCAGGAATTCTGTGAAACAATTATGAGGAAGCTACCATAGTTTGCCCGATACCACTTACAACGACTGTAGCCACTTCATTCGAAATCGAATACTCTTACAGAATGCCTTGTTGGAAATGCGGATCTCAGGAAGGGGATGCTGGACGGCTGTGCCCGAAGTGCATTGCTGAGAATCAACAAAAGCGCGCCCAGTCTGTTGAGGCGATTCTTGAGGAGTCGCAGCTGTTGGGGGGGAGCAGCACCTCAGCTGATTAACGAAAAGCTTGAGTAGATGTTTGGTCTCGACAAGGTGGCTGGCTCTTCACTCTTTCGGAAGTATCAGACATCAAGGAAATCGACTACTCCGCTTCCCTTTCTCTCTGCAAGTACACAATTCCCTTCCCAGCTTGACGACTCATTCTCACCTCGATGGTCGCTTGGTGATCGCTCTTGACATCGATAACCTTTATCACATCACTTAAGTCAGCGAACTGCGGAGCAATATCTGCCAAGCGGTTTCTACTTTGCGCAAAAAAATCCTCGTTAAACGCGGCCTTCGGATCCTTCGGGAAAACCGTAACCGGACGTATATCTGCTCCTCGAAGCAGGTTAAAGAAGTGGCTTCCGAACGAGGGATTCGCAAAGGCGAGGACTTCGCTGTCCCCCATCTCAATCAGCATGGCTGTGCGATCTATATGGTAGAACTTTACCGGAACCCCTTGTTCCGTTTGCTCAGTCCCCCACCGCCCAGGCCCCATAAGGAGAAAATCTCCCTTAGGTAAACTCCCATTCACCGCTTGAATCGCCTCGGCAACTCGGTGGTGCTCTGGCGATGAGACGAGCCCTCGATACGCTTCACTGTCGACATAGACAAGGTGAGTTAGTCCGGATCGTTTCACGGTAGGAACCATCCTATCCGCCTGAAATAAGAGATCTTCGGGCTCAAGCGAAGCTGGCAACTCGACCGACCCCACCTCTTTATAAAGGTGCATTGGGCGGTTCTGTAAAAGATAGAATGCTGGATGTGGTCCTCCTGAGACAGCAAACTCCATATCGACATCGTGCTCTAAGTTCTCTTTCAAACAACGAAGCATCGCATCCATCTGCGCTGGAAATTCCGTGCTCGTAAGGAGCTGCTTAAAGGTCGCTACAGGGGAGACTCCCCCTCGACTGCTCGGCCACCCCACAAAGCGGTCATCCTGAAAGCTGTAGCCGTGAAAAACGAGGTGTTCCAGAGGAAATCTCTCCTTCCCAATCAGATCATACACATCGAGCGATTCAATACTCCCCGCCTCAAGATTGAGCAGGGAAATCCTCCTCGGGGCACTATCGAGCACCTCTTTAGTCGAGCCCTGCGGGAGATTCTTCGGTTCGGTAGGAGAGAAGATAATCGGAGAATCACCTGCCTGACGGTCAACCGCGGCTGTTCCAAGACCTGGAACAACATTCACTAAACCGTCTTCTGGAGCGATCTGCTCGTTCCACGGATAATCGTTGTATGAATAAGCAACCCCAGCAAACGCCGGGCAGAAGTGCTTCTCCCCGACTCTCTCGCCGACCACCTTCTGGAGCTCAATCCCCATACTCTCATCCACATCAAGGAGTAGCTTTTCGTGGTTCTTCCGATATGCGATGGCCTGCGGTGAAGACACACCTGAATACACAGTGAGAATCGCCGTTTCGAGTTGCCGTAAGCGATCTTCTATCGGCCCAGTGTTTGGCAGAAAGATTGAATCGTAAATCCCTGAGAAGTCTGCCTTTGAACTATCTTCGAGAAGCCCACTGGAACGAACAATAATCGGCCCCTCCCCCATTCGTTCTAACCGATCTCGAAGCTGTTCACGGATCTGCTCGGGGAATTCGGCACTGAGAAAATCTTCTCGAGCTCGTTCATAGCTCGCCTCGACCTCTGCGATCTCTGCATACTTTAGGCTCGAATACCCTTCTAAGTGATTTAATCGGACGACCGCTTCGAATACATCAGCGGAGATCGGATAGGTTTCTGGTTGACGAATTGGGAACTGAAGCTTGACTCCCTGCTGGTGAAGCTGCGCAGTAAGGATGTGGTAAGCGAGGAAAGCATTAGCGCTCTTCCCTCCGACACGACCGATCACTTCATCGGTTGTCACCATTCGCTCAGCCAAGTCGAGGTAGGCCGTTATCGGGATAAACTTCTTCGCAGCAGCAATGAATGTATCTTCATCACTTAAGAGGAGACGGGCGAGCCGTGCTCTCGTGTTTAAACAGTCCTGAGTAGAGAGCGATCGCTCTGGATCGTCGGCTACGCAGAAGCTCTGGAGATGCTGAAGGAGCCCAGCTGAGGTGATATGAGCTTGATGAACATATTTTACTAGAGAATCTTCTTTCGCCTTACTTAACGCCTTCTCGAGCACTTCAGCGACCGCTTCACGGCTACAGTGTTCGCTAGCAAGGGCACATGTCGCCCGATTTAACTGTCCTCGAATTTCTGGTGTCCACGGCACCTCTTCAAGAACGTTTGGATGGAGTTTTCGTTCACCGTGAGTATTCGAAATTCCTGCTCTAGCTTCTATCTGTTCGTGTGAAATACCATAAGAGGTGGCGAGGTGATCTCTTAGTGCTCGGTAAAGCACATCACGATAACCAACATTTCGTGCCGCAAATTCATCAATACAGCTCTGCATCGCATTGCAATCAGAGCCTTCACCCGTTCCGTGACCACTAACTTCAACCACAGCCGACTCTCCGACTTTCAGAGAGAAACTCTCCGTTCCTCCCTCCTATCACCGCTCTGATAATACAGCGGAGATGGGCCGCTACTCAAAATGGGATGCAGAATCCTGGTTATTTTTGGACCACTATCGAGCGAAAATTTGGTCTGTTACCCTAAACACCTTCGGAGGGCCATGAATTCTACTCGACTTTCAAAACTACGAGACGATCTCATGTCCTGCCTGGCAAGTAACCATGTCATTAGCCGCACCTCGGGAGGAGCTGGCTATCCAGAAAGAGCGATCACACCGGACATATCAAGCTACGACGACCCTCGTTACTCTCCTCGCATTTATGCAGACCCAAAACTCTACGGTCCTGGAGTCTCTCGGGCGCCTTGGGTTGACCAAAATTATCCGACCGATGCGGCTGAGATTCAGGAATACCTCTCGGGCCTTCCAAAAAATCCAGGAGGACCAACCGGACTTATCGGTCCAGGCTCTATCGGAGGTCCAGTTCAGTGGGCCGCCGATCCGATGGTTTTCTCTATCGATCATGCATCAGGTGAAATTTTTCAGATACAGATTCAGAGGGCTTCTGGACTGTGGGCAGCCCCAGGAGGATTCGTTGATTCGGGGGAAGAAGACAATCACCGATTGGCAGCGGTAAGAGAACTTCTGGAAGAAACAGGCCTAGATCTTTCGAACAGGGAACCAGAAGCTCTTATCTACAAGGGACTTGTCGATGATCCACGAAACACAGATTCTCATTATTTCCAGGTGAGCACCTACCTTTTTGTAGTCCCACTCGAGGAAGTGAAAAGCTTTCCGTTTGCTGTTCAGGACGCTCATGAAGGAATCCGCGCCGTTGAACTTCGAGCCCTTACCAAGGAGAGAGTCTCCACACTTTTTGCAAGTCATCCCCACTGCACGAAACTCTCGCTTATCTACCTCGGAGAACATATCGAACGCTACTGCACGATGGAGTCAAGGGAGCGAGTTCTTACAAACCTGCTCGGGATTCTCTAGAGCGCTTCTCGAAAGTTATTGCCGCGAAGCGATGATAACTTTTAGCGCTCGTCTGCCGTAGGACAGACCTCCC
>JAGRAT010000138.1 GCA_020434495.1 Bdellovibrionales bacterium
CTTATTGTTGGCCGGCTATGTTTGTATTGACAGTTTTGCAGTATGGTCTTTTGAATCATCGAGGAATTTGTCACAACGAAGAATGAAGCGAGTATACTTTGTGGACGGGTATGTATCAGGAAAAGTTCGCTACTTACCATCATCCCAGAAATTTGAAGGCCTAGTAATCATACCGCTACCGGATCCTCTCCAAACGAGTGCTTTCGCCCTAAAACCATTCGTGCTCCCCATGCAAAGGAACCGGCGATAAATGCTGCACCAAAAATCTTCACCACTGGATGCGCGGCAAGAAGCTGCGGGTAGCCAAGACTTAATGGAGCACACCAAAGAGCAAAGAGCCAATATCGATTCTGCTGACTGGACTCTCTGCCTACGCCGACCAAACCACCAAGAGAAGCAACGGTAATCCAATGATAGTGCCACCAAACGACAGGGAGAATGGCCATCCAGGCGAGCCAACAGAGAAGCCAAAAGTCCCGGAAAGGAATATTTCGAAAAATAGCAAGGAGAATCACTGCTGCAACAGCTCCACCTTTAAGGAGAGAGAGTGTCTTAGGTACCCAGAATTCAAACCCAAGCTTTGAATGAAGGAGGAATAGAGCTGAGTCAATTGACACATTGTAGGTATTGCCTCGAAGCTGTTCCGAGAAACGAGGAAGGATCTCTAAGAAGGTAAGATAGAGATTCGACGGGAATAAACAGAGTGAGGCGAGTATAGACAATGCCAGCAAAGTGAGAGCTGCAACTGTCGTCTTCCACTTCTTTTGTATGAGCAAAACTCCCAAGAAAGCAAAGGGGGTAAGTTTTGAAGCCGTAGCGCACACGAGTAGCGTCGCATTTGAGAAGATTGTAAGGGCACTTTCTCGTTCTAGCTCTAGCCCCAAGACGACGAGAAGAAAAATCCAGGCAGAAGTTTGACCATGCTCGATTGCATGAACTGAAAAAGGAAGTAAAAGCAGAAATGTAATAGCTAAAGGCCTTGCAAAATTAGGGTCGCGTTTAGAGATGTCCAAAAAGAGCGCTGTTGTTCCTAGTGCAAGGGCGAGCGCGCTTAAAATTTGAAAAATATGGAGACCAAGTGTTCCTGGAACCCCTGCGATGAGCGCTGTGATAAGCAACATCGGAGGCGGACTGATGTAGGCGACAAGCATATCTTCACATGAATATCTCTTGGTCTTTGCTATTTGGCAGTATTCATCTTTGAAAGAATCAGAGACAGACCAGGAGGTCTCTGTGACAGAGGGATAGATGTCGAAATGTGAACCATTAACAAGTTTTCCCGAAGTAAGGTAGGCCGCAGCATCCTGACCGGGAATGTTTAAAACAGTTGCGATGATTGCAAGGAGTAGGCAGCACGAAGCAAAGATGAGAACAAGCTTCCTGCTTAAGCTCATAAACTACCAATTCAAAGAGATGAGAATCTTCAGTTCTTGAACTCGTGCCATTTCAAGTAAACCTATGACAATCGGCAAGAATGAAGTTATCGCTACACTACAACATCTGTCTGAGCGGATCACTACTCATATTTGGTATGGGCTCCTCAGTTTGTTACAGCACGGAGGCAGTAGTAGTGGGAATTGATGTTGTATTAAGAGGAAAGGATGAAGCGCTTGCCGCCGCGCATACATTCTAACGCTTAACCCGCTTGTACGGATGTTCTCGCACCCACGCGGTTACTATGAATTTGGTGCCGAGTTCTGGTGGCTCACCTTCATGCACGGTCAAGTCTAGAGGCTTTTGACTGCTATCGACATTCTGCCATATCAGAGCCCGTCCCTTCTTCGGCTCTATTCGAAGATCGAGTTTTGGAAAGAAAGTTCCAGCACCAGTTTCTCCAGCCTTTGGATCGTTTAGATAAACTAAAACTGTGGCAACCCTTTGACCTCCTGACTTACGGACAAAATCCGCATTTCTCCCTTTAGATGGAAACCAGTCAACGTGTGGACCATAAAATTCTCCTGGCCGGTAGCGAGTTATAGTAAGCGGTTCGATATGCTCAGAGGGAAGCCCACAAAGTTGGGAAATTCTCGCCTCTATCTTTCTGACGATAGAATTCTTTCCTTTTGCAATTCCTGTTGAGCTACTTGTACGTACGGAACTTTGGAATCCTGACTTTGTTCGATAGTTTTTCCCGGCAACTTTCGAACGGTGCATTCTACCGAAAGCGAGAATCCGTAGCATTCGAATTTCTCCCGGCGATAGAAAACCATCCACGGTTGCTATACTAGGCTCGCGGGAGAGGGTGGTGAATAGAGATGGACGGCCGCCAAAGGTTACTATCTGAGATGCGCCCGGTCCAACCACCTGGAAAAGTTCTGGAGCCGAAGTTTCTGGTAGCTGCGAAACCGGAGGGAGAGGTGCCTCAAGAGAGGGAATAGAGGGCGAAGTGAATCTCCTTTGTCTGCCGAAAATACTCATGAATCCGCTCTTTGGAACGAGAAGGTTCAAAGAAGAATTACCTGATGGAGAATGCTAAGCAAACTGGGAGAGAGCAACGATAGAAAGTGAAGGAGATTTCCTTGGGAGGCCCACTCTGTCGCCGATCATGCTTGGCAGTATCAGCTACTTACGAAGTTACCAGATCGGGAGTGAACCGTGGGCTCTCAGAAATAGACGGGTTTGGGACATTGACTTCGTCACCGTTACCCTTGGATTTACCAATCACTATCCAATCGGGGAGGGAACTATGCGAGGCGGCCAAAACTGGTACAAACTCGTCAGGAATATTGCTTAGTGAGATGGCGATGTCGCCCTTTGGGGAAATAGCGGAGCTCACCCGAGACATGTCGATACCAGCTCGTTCTAGACTGAGGAGGTCATTAATATCTCTTATGTATTCAATGTAACTGATTCGAGGTGATGTCAATTCGCGTAACAGTTGTTCCATTACGAAATTGGGTGCACCACGGTAAGCTGAGGAATCGGCTATGACGAGCATTCCATTTTTCTCAAAGACATTCTTCAGTCGTGATACAATGGAATCAATCTCCAGCTCAGCATCAGCCAAGATATCCTCAGCGTGGAGCGAAAAGCCTTCATCTTGGAGATCTATTGTCCTCTCGCTGTGATACTTGTCGACGACGAGGCTCACGGGGTACGAGGAATCAGCGAATAAGCGGATTGCACTCTTATAAGATGAAAAATCTGGTGGCCAGGCAGTTACTAAAACTAAAGAATTGCGGTCCGGGAGTACTGCTTCCAGCATCTGATCGTGAGAACAGATGCAACCGGAACTTTCAAGCCACGAAATGAAGCGACTTGTGGTATCTTGGCAAATTGTTGGAGCTCCTTTGAGCAGTTTTGCCAAAACTCCTTCGGTGATTGAAAGCATTTCTTGTTCTGTCGCTTCTTCGAGTCGTTGTCGTCGGGCGAAAGTATAGGTTGCAAGTCGGACGAGTCGCTTCTCACTTTCAGATTTTTCTGAAAACTCAGTTCCTAAGATTGACCTCCAGCTATTGAAATCAAGCCCCAATTTTCTAGCTCCGAATTGGTCTGGGCTCATCATCGAAGCTGAGACCTCCTCATTTTCAAGCTCCAGAAACCTCTGGAGGAGAATTGGAAATTTCTGGAACATCCGGACAGCAGCGTTTCGCTGTGCTGTGATCTCCTCGCCGAGATGTGGACATTTTTCTTCTGCCGTATGGAGTCCGTCGAACAATTCTCGAGCGGCCACAACAGCTCGCCGGTCACTCAACGCACCAGCGTTGGCGCATCTCACAATGGCCGACACAAGAGTTTCTACTCCATTCATAGCCTCTTCCTCAGAGGTCGCCGAGCAAAACTCTCTCATATCCAGCAGTTCTGGAAATGAGCAGCTCCTTATGGCAGTTATCAGGATTTCGGGATGTCGGTCGACATTATCAAATACGCATAGGGCTAATTGCTCATTATGAGGAAAGCGCTTTGCGAGAAAATTGAGGAGATACCCTCGGAATTCACCATCCGGTTGAGCGTCGACAAGAGCTACCAGCGTATCAGCTATTTCGTTGCGATCATTCTTGGAACAGTGACCCCAAAAGTCGTCAATGGGGTTGAGTAGGGGGGCACAATCTGAAATTTCTGTTACGTCCTTCAAACGACGAAGATAGTAACCAAACACCTCGGCTCGTTCTTTGTCACCCGGATCGGGAGCTTGATCGGATACTTGTGGTCCTCCCATTCCTTACCTCTCATCTCACCACCCAATGGAGTGTAACAGGTGAGGATCGATAAGCAACTTCTGCCAGGATTGCCAGCTACGATTACAATTTTGTAGGAGATATTAGTTATTCAATCTTTCGGAAATCTTTTCGAACTCCCGAGCAATTGAGTCAAGACTCCTTCGAACTTTCCTGGAATCATCATCATCAATCCCCTTGTTCAATCCATCAAAGTAAGATTTGAGATCTTTCAATTGGTCGGATGGAGCAAGCCGTATCCTACATAAATCCCTCATGGGATCCAAAGCACTCTCTCTCGTCTCGCCCTCTGTTAACTCTTCAAACTTCTCGAGCGCCTCTGCATGTGTTGCTATCGCCATGCGCAGATAGGTCACATCTTTCTCAGTTAGGGCGAGCTTGTTCAATTTAGAAAATTCCTCACTCGCTCGATTCTCTGCTTCATTTTGGTCAGCTATCCTCTGCTGAGCACGGCTTCGAAGATTAGTATTTTGGGCAGCAAGGTCAACTTTGGTGATTTCATAACCCTTTGCTCGAAAGAAGCTTTCCATTGCTCTTTCAATCCAATCGCATTTTCCCTTGAGATTCGTCGGCGCTCCGCCGTGAAACTGAAATCGTTCTTCCTCAACCGATGGATTGATAGCGTAGGGTAGCTTGGAGTTTGCTAGCTCATCTGGAAGTCCGACCAGTGCTGACAGACTCGTTTGAACAAAAAGAACGAATTCCCTTGCCAAAGCAGGGTTTCCGGTAATGCCAATATGGGAGTCAATTGCCCTACCCCTGGGATTGATAATTATCTCCAGAGTAAAACCTTTGTCTGGTTCTTTTGCCGGAATCCGCTCTGCCCTGTAGGGTTCTCCGTCGAAACTAAAGTCCGTTTGTACAGCGCGCGCAAACTGTATCTCGGCAGCAACGCTTGTTATTCCATCTAAAAGGTCTGGATCAAAGGTAGGGACTGTCCCCGGAATGCAGTCCCAAAGCTTTGCATTGATGGACTTTCCTCTTAAATCTACCTCCTCCTGGGCTCTTTCTCGCGCGATTTGAGCTCGCCCAGCCCTGGAATTCAATTGGCTTAATTCCCCGATGTAGCGATCCAAAGGAGAATCTACAAATGTTCTTGTCTTCTTCAGCGCTTTAAGAACCTCTCCATCTTTAGGGCCTACTGGTTCGCTACCTTGCAAAATATCGATAACTCTATCCAGAAGAGTCGCTACATTCCTAAGCGAATCGGGATTCGATGTATCAATCTGATTCAGCAACTCCCGAGAGACCGCTTCCAACCGTCCATGTTTCATTGCTAAGCCAGCTATCGTCACTTCAGTTTTAGGTTCAGGGTTAAGGTTATCATGCATAGCTATTCTCCGGATTTCTCAACTGCAGTCTGTAGGCAATGTAGCGCTGCTTGTAGGAGTATCTCCTTTGTTGAATCTGCAATTGCTTCCGAGTCTAAGATCCTCTCTAGTTGCGTTCTTACCCGATTTTTCAGCGATTCGGTCTTGTCCATATCATTGTCCATATACTTCTCCGTCTACTTATTCACTTTGGATAATCTGAAGCTAAAATTCGGTATCGCCGTAAATTGTCGTCGAGATTCTAGACGCTGTTTCTTAGGTGAAGTGCTTATCGAAGTAGGTTTGAAGAGCGAATCGAAATTTGTCTTGGCGTGATCTGTGATAAAGAGAAGTTCTTCCCCGTGGTGCTTGGGATAGTTTCGCATAGGCCTAGCTCAGTGCTATGCCCCAGACCAACACAGACTGTTATGAGCGCAGTTTTGATTATGAGACATAAATAAGCGGACTTATTGTCGAGTTGGATATAGCAGCAGGGATATCCTTTGCTGAACTCGCCTGCAATATCTCGTGTTTACTATATGTTATGAGATTGAAAATTCGACATAGTGGTAGAGGTCACGACCTCCAGGCTAAATCGAAGGAAGGCAACGTTTTGCTTTTAAAAAAGGGATTAAAGATGAGTCCTCGCTGTACAACGAGCGCAAAGGAATAATCCGTGTTCTCACTTGAGACTTGGTATCCCCTCGGACGGAAAATAAGCTCTGGGTGCCGGAACCAGCAAAGCGGATTAGGAATTGCCAATTGAAAGCGAGAAATTTCATTGGTAGGAAGTACTAAATGCCAGAATCATGGAAGTAGCAGATCTAATGCGGTTCCTGAGCTAAAGCTTCTTCTACTTGAGGGAATCCTTGCCACCCGCAGAATGAGACTCGATATCTTTAAAGAGCTGAAAGATAGTCTCCTCAAGAGGCGAAGATGAATTTTGTAAGAAACGGACTTCCCGAGACCGATTTAACATTGCTTCACGATCGGCCAGCTTACAATGAAAATCCTCTCTATCTTCTTTCGATTCGTGATTCTTCAGTGCTTGATATACCCGAGCAAGATCCGCTGCAGAGGGTGATGGCTCCCAACCCATTTCGCGGGCATTTTGTTCAAGATGCTGAAAAGTCTCCACTTCGAATATCAGACGAGAACGGCAGGGAGCTGGAAGGCCAAGAAGCGCAGGAATCAGTTCCGACTTATCTAACAAAGCGGTGATGGTAGCAAGACCACCGCCAAATTTTCCACGGTCCGATGATTCAAAGGTGACGCTATCGAAGAAGTCTGCATCGGGCTCAACAGTAGCGATTAGCTTCAGCATCTGCTGCCCGAAATCCTTAGCCTCTTCAAATTCAAAAAGTGAGCGATGGTTGTTGTCAATGTGGAATCGACTCTCAAGTAGGGTCTGCACACCACGCAACCGTCCACTTAGCTCGGTTTGTGCCTGGTTAAATCCGCGCTCATAGTCCAACAACGGAGGAAGGAATACCCTAGCGGCATTCGGATCTCCAATAGCGGTGAAATTCGAAGATTCACCGAGGGAAAGCGAACCTGGCATTGCACCCATAGCTGATTCGGCCCATTGAAGTCCTCGGCAGAACGACTCAATCTTCGCTTGCTCCCGAAATCCCAAGTACTTCATCGGTCTATCTGTTTCGAAATGCCGAGGACTATCAGAATCAAAGTAAAGAGGCCTTGGAGTGGGCAGCTGAGTAATCCACCAAGGATGAGTAGCCAGAGACGCCAAAGGTAGAGCCCAAAGATCATCTGTCTGGTCCATAAGTTTCGCGAACTCGACCGGTGGACTTGCAGTGCGGTCGCAGTGGCGAACTACCGCAAACTTGTCAGTGCACCAAACTAGGGGAGTTGGAGCGGAGCCGCTACTCGGATAGTGGAGCATAGCGCAAGGAGGTCTTCCAGCGAGATTTGCCAGTTCATTTGGAGAAAGTTCCACTCCAATAGGTGGAGTAGGAGTGAGTTGGGAAGTAAAGGAGAGAGTTCCCGAGATAGCTCCGGAAGCTTCGAGGCTTTTTTGAAGAGTCTCTACTTCCTTGTCTTCAATAGCACCAAATTGCTTAAGATTCTGGACCCAATGAGAATCGAACGAAAACTCCCCTTGAGAACTGATCGGTACCGGAATCGCAGCTCCTGAATCAAGCATTGGGGCACCTAGTGTGGCTCCAAGTTTACTTGGAAGGAATTGAAGTGCCATGTGATATCGTTGCAGCTGAGTACGATCAGACGCCCACATCCACTGCGAATTAGCAAATGGATCGTACTCCTCAACAATACTTATCTTGGCAGCAAAAAGAATGGTATCAAATTCCGTCATTACGAGTTCAGTACGATAAGTGCCTAACTCGGTCCGAGTCGATGCAATTCGATAGTGCCCGGGCAACTCATATCCAGATTTTGCGTTCTTTGGGGTGGCGGTAAGAACCAACGAACCTTCAGAAGCTCCAGGGCTTTCAATTTGGATGGAGAGGATACCGGCATTATCGGCCAGAACTTCAAGCCGGTTCATCCTGTGCAGACTCGAGCGACCGTACTGCGACAGATTTTGAATGGAGATTTCTTGGCGTTGAAGAAACTCAGATTTTGTCTCCAATACTCCAACAGAGAGCGTCGTTCGGTCTGAAAGATCTTGCTCTCGAAGTTCAGGGACGGAACAACCAGCGAGCGAGGCAAGTAATGGCGCAAGTATCGCCTTTTGAGAGAGAGGTTTGTTTCCAACTGACAACATATGAAGTGGTACCTTCACAGTGTTATAGTGAAATTGCAAGCAAGGTAGTTTGCTATGATTCGTAGATTCGGGCAGTTACAGGTTGCAAATGTGGATGTCCAAATTCGGAATGTGCATGTTTGTCAATCCTTCTTAAGA